>JBIKOX010000140.1:0-8068 GCA_044357775.1 Bacteroidia bacterium
AACTTCTTCATCTGCAACTAGCAACAAATCAGGCAAAAAATCCAAACACTGAACTGTAAATAAGGTTATATCGTCTTCGTCGGAATCATCTGTTATTTCTAAAAAAAATTCTTCAATAAATCTCTTTTTTACAGATTCAGAATTTGACTTAATTTTTTTTATTTCCTCCTCAAAATTAATAACATCCTCCTCATAAAATTCTTTAATAAGTTCTGGGACTTTTTTCATAATCTGTTGGATGATAATTAATTTGCAATATTATTTATATATACATTATAAAAATACTGAAAATGTTACCTTTGTTAAACGAATTAGAGTAAAATCTCTAAAATTCATTGGTTTCATAGTTCAACGGATAGAATGAGAGTTTCCTAAACCCTAGATGAAGGTTCGATTCCTTCTGAGACCACAAAATAAAGTTGAAGAGGATTTCAAACTGTCTATTAGTTTTTTTCTCACAAATAGCTCACAAATGGAAAATGAACTAAATTCTTTCTCATTGATAACTAAGGAGTTAAAGCGGTTTTGAGAAGATAGATTAGGAGTTTCCTAAACGCTTGATGTAGGTTCGATTCCTACCGGAGCTACAAAAATAAAGCCCTTTATAATAAGGGCTTTATTGTTTTTTTAGTTTACGTAATACCATTTATAAGTAATAGATAGTCCATGAACTTGATTCAGTGTCTCTGAGATGCGGAATCAAGTTCAGCATGACCACCATAATTGGACCATGTAATAAATTTATTTGTTATAAAACACTACTATTAAATTAATTTCATAGTAACTATATGTCGTGCCTTATTATTATTTTTAGGAATGGAAAATGAATTTTAAAAAACCCACATAAAATTTAGCGGAATTTCTTATATTTATTTACTCTAAAAAGTGTTTGAAAAACTACTTATGGTTATTGGGTACAGTTTAAAATAGGAACAAAAATTAAAATAAAATATAGTATGAAAACAACAATCACAACAATTGCTCTATGCTTGGGGATAATTAACGCAAGTGCCCAACAATTAAAAGAGGCAGAAGTTCCTGCGAAAGTAAAAAGTGCTTTTGATAAAAAATATCCAGGATCAAAAGTAAAAGAATGGGAGAAAGAAGGGGCAGATTTTGAAGCTGAATTTGATTTAAATAAAGTAGAATCTTCTGCTGTATTTGGTGTGGAAGGAACTTTTATTGAACTAGAACAAAAAATAAAAGTTACTGAACTTCCAAAAAAAGCTCTTGATTTTTGCGGTACTTCGTTTGTAGGATTTAAATTATCTGAAGCTACAAAAATTACTAGAGCAGATGGCAACGTAACCTATGAAACAGAATTGCTGCAGAAAGATAATAGAGAATTAGTTGCAATATTTGATGAGCAAGGTAATTTTATAAAGAAATCAGAACCTTCACAACATGACGGTGAAAAGGATTAGCACCATTTATTAGTAATAGATAGTCCAAGCAGTTAGTGACCCTGAACTTGATTCAGGGTCACTGAGATGCTGAATCAAGTTCAGCATGACCACCATTTAGACCATGTAATAAATGTATTTGGTGTAATGTTTCTTTTGTTATTTTAAATGACACAAAAAAACCCTTGCAATTTACAAGGGTTTTTTTATTTCCAATATATTTTAAAATTTAATCTCTTTTGCCAAATAAGCGTAAAAGCGATAAAAATAAGTTAATGAAATCAAGGTACAAAGTCAATGCGCCCATAACTCCCATTTTTTTAAAATCAGAAGATCCATCGTTTGCTTGAGCTAATTCTTTAATCTTTTGAACGTCGTAGGCAGTTAATCCTGTAAATACAATTACGCTGATGATGCTAATAATGTAACCCATTGTATCGCTTTTCATAAACATATTAATTAATGAGGCAACTACAATTCCAATTAATCCAATCATTAATAAAGAACCCATTTTGGTTAAATCTGCTTTGGTTGTGTAACCTGCAACAGCCATGATGCCAAATAAAGCACAAGTACTTGCAAAAACAACACCAATGGAATCTAAATTATAAACTAAAAAAATGGAACTTAAACTAATTCCCATTAATGCCGAAAATCCAAAAAATATTCCCATTAACGCAACAAACGAAAGTTTATTAAAAGCGAAATTCATTACTAATACCAAACCAAGCGGTGCTAACATAATTATCCATCCCAACATCGATGTGCCTACCGCATTTCCAAACTCATCATAGTTACGCAACAAACCGCCAAGTTCTGGGTTGTATGCAAATAGCAAGGATGCAACAGTTGTAATTCCTAATGCCAAAAACATCCATGTGAATACAGATGCAAAAAGTGACCGCTCCTTTACAATGGTTGCACTTTCAATATTATTTAAATTAGTATTTCTAAAATTTGTTTCCATGTTTTTTTAGTGTAAAGATACATTAATTAACCTCGACCATTTATCTAAAAATTGCTAAAAATATTAACTAAATTCTCATCATAAGTTGTAGTAAAAACATTCTTGGCGGCCGAACATCTCCTGGTCTCAAGCTATATTCTGCATTTAAGACATTGTTTACAATTAAGGATGTTTTAATTGTTTTGGATAATTGATAAGATATTCTAAAATCATTAATCCAATCACCCGACCATTTAATTATATCTACACCTCCAATTTTTATATAAGTCGAATTTCTGTGCGATTCTCTGTATTCTTTTAAACCAGGTAATATGTATGTACTTTGATTAGCGTCCCAATTTATGCCACCAGCAAGATCGTTAAATTCGTGCAAAACACTTTGGGTAAAACGTCTGTCTATGTTTTCCATGTAACTATAAAATCTTAAGCTCCAACCAACAGATAATTTTTTATAATCTAGTTGAATATCAGATTTAAAGAGTTGTTGATTTCTATACTTCAATACTTTAAGTCCTTCAATTCCCAGCGTATCTGTCTTTGAATTATAATCAGGATCAATTGGATTTGTATAAGTAAAGCCAATTAAGGTTGTAACATTTATAGGTCCCATTTTACCTGTTCCAGTAACGGATGCATCAATGCCACTAATTTGCGCGCGTCCAACATTTTGAGATTTAAATCCTGCATATTTCGTAAGCGCATTTCCTAAATCAATATAGGGGATGCCGGTTTTTTTCCCATAAATGTCAAAAATAAATTCTACCATGTTGCTATATTCTGTCCAAAACCCCGCAACGTCTATAAACCCTCTAAAGTTTGATATTTTGAAACCTTGCTTTATTCCAATTTCCGCACTCCAACCTCTCTCTGGTTGTAATGATTGGTTAGGAAATACCTTTAAAATACTAACACTTGTGCTCACATATTTTTCGGCAATAGTAGGGAATCTATAACCTTGACCATATGATGCACGAAGAAAAGTATATTCAAATAAATGATAGTTTAAACCAGCGCGCAGTACAGGTTGAAAAGGCAAATTATTTATTTTTTTAGTTAGATATCCTCGCGTGTAGGAAGTATCTACACTGTTGTATTCACCTCTTAATCCAAAAGATGTAGTTAATTTTTTGTATTTATAATCAAGTTGTGCATATCCTGCATAATTTTTTCCTGAATGTCTGCCATATAATGAATCGGCAATTACTTGCTGTTCCATGTAAACAGCACCATACGTCATTGTGAAATTATTTTTAAAGCGCTTTTGATACTGAAATTCATTGTAATAAAGTTCAGCTCTTGAACCTTGATTTTTATCGTTTGTATTATTCGTTAAATAGTACCTTGAACGTAAACTAAATTTACCGCCCTTTTTTGTAAAGTAGGTAACAAAAGGATCAATGTTTACTCGTTGATTTGAATATTTTTGAATGTTTAAACCTTGAGGAGCATAAACCGAATCGGCATTTTGCCATAAAAAGAATAAGCCGCCTCTAGTTTCCATTGTATTGGTATTTAAACCAATTGATAATCCTTGAATTTTTTTAAAGTTATAGCGTAAATTCACGTTAAATCTTCCTCGCTTTTCTGTTTCTAAATAGCGATAACCTTCGTCGTTAAACATGTGACCTCCTAAAACTAAATCTAGTCGTCCTATCTTTTCGGAATGAGAAAAATTTACACCACTTTGGGTTTGACTCGTGCCTTCCCACCATTTATATTTTAGGTTTTTAGGTGCATCATACGTTGCGACAAATAAACTAACGGTGGTTTGTGGTTTATCTTTAGCATATGCTGTTCGCATATTAATAACACCATTCATTGCAGATGAACCAAATAAGGCAGAAGCAGCACCTTTAATCACTTCAACTTGCTCTAAATTTTCTAATGGTAAGTAATTCCATTTAATATCGGCCGCATCAGCACTAATCATTGGCATTTCATCTACTAGCATCAATACACGCGTACCTGCACCATAACTATATCCGCTTCCACCTCTTATGCTAGCTTGCCCATCTGATACAACAACACCGGGCACTTGATTCATAATGATATCTAAACTTTGCGAAGCTTTATTTTCGATAAGCGATGGTTTAATTACTTCCATACTAACAGTTACGTCAGATAATTTTTGTTCAAATCTACCAGCAGAAATAACTACCTCATCTAATAATTGATTTCCGCTACCAGAATCGTTTTCACTTCCTAAATTGATATTTACAATAATAGTATCGTTTGCTTTTATGGATATACTTTCAGTATATTTTTTATAACCTAAAAAACTACATTCTAAAATGTGGCTACCTTCGCTTGCACTTATAAAAAAAGCGCCTTCAAGGTCTGCAGCAGTACCTTTTGTTTTATCTAAAACAACAACAGCGCCCGGGATCATTTCATTGGAAACTTTATCCTTGACGATACCTTTTACAACTCCTAAGGTTTGTGCGTAAATTTGACAGGAATAAAAAAATACACCTGTTAAAATATATTTAATAGTTTTTATCATAATGTGGTTAATTTTACGAACACAATATAATAAATTTCAATTAATAAATTATGAATTCGGAGGATTTAACTTACAATATAGGGCTAACTTTATTGAATGGGGTAGGAGATGTTTTGGCGAAAAATTTGGTTGCATATTGTGGGAGTGCCGAAGCAGTTTTTAAAACAACGAAAGCTCAACTCGAAAAAATACCAGGAATAGGAAGTTATACATCAAATGCTATTTTACAAAGTAAAGCGGTTTTAAATAAAGTTGATCAAGAAATTAAATTTATTGAGCAGAACAAAATTGAAGCACTTTTTTTTACAGATAAAAAATATCCGCAACGATTAAAAAATTGCAGTGATAGTCCTATAATGCTCTATTATAAAGGAAATGCAGATTTAAATGTTGAAAAAATTGTAGCAGTTGTTGGCACCCGCGCGCCATCAATGTATGGTAAGCAAACAACCGAAAAATTTATTACGGATTTAGCAGATAGCGGATGCTTGGTTGTAAGTGGTTTGGCGTATGGTATAGATATTACAGCTCACAAAACATCTTTAGAGCATGGATTAAGTACGATAGGAGTTTTAGCTCATGGATTGGATCGCATTTATCCGGCAACCCATTTTAGCTATGCTGATAAAATGATGTCGCAAGGAGGATTGCTAACTGAATTTTTGAGCGGTACGAATCCAGATAAAGAAAATTTCCCAAAGCGAAACAGGATTGTGGCAGGTATGTGTGATGCATTAGTTGTTGTTGAATCAAAGAGAGGTGGTGGTAGTTTAATAACTGCTACAATTGCCAATTCTTATAATAAGGATATTTTTGCTTTTCCAGGTAGGGCAGGGGAAACTTTAAGCGAAGGTTGTAATGGTTTAATAAAGTCGCATCGAGCTAATTTGATTGAAAGTTCAGCAGACTTAATGTATATAATGAATTGGAATGAAGCGCAGAAAAAGAAAAAGCACAATCAAATTCCAATGCTATTAAATTTATCGCCCGAAGAGCAATTAATTATTGATGCATTTGCAGCAAATGATAAGTTGCACGTGGATGAAATTTGTTACAGCACAAATTTCCCGATAAGCAAAACATCAAGTTACCTATTACAATTAGAATTTTCAAATATCATTAAATCCCTTCCGGGAAAAATGTATCAACTTAATCGTTAAAATTTAACGTAGAGTTTATTAATAGGTATCTCGCTTATTACTAAAAAAAGTCATACACTAAAAAGGTATTGATTTAAAAAAGTAAATTAGTTGGGTGTTGATAGTATTAAATAAAAATTTATAATTTATGCTTCAATCTATTAACAATAGAAGCTACACACATTGTAGCAATAAAAAAAGCAATTAATTTGAACGACAATACTATAATATCAGATACTCCTGCACCTCTAAAAAACAATTTATAAAAACCATCTAAAGACCAGTTCAATGGAATTAGTTCGCTTATATCTCGCATAATTTGTGGCATAACATAGGTCGGCACTAAAATTCCACCAAGTGCAGCCATTAATAAAATAGATAGCGACCCCACTATGGATGATTGTTGCTCGCTCGATGCTAAAGTGCCAACCATAACACCATACCCAGTTGCTGCAAATGATGTGGCTATAGCCAAAATGTAAATGGCTAATAAATTATTTCCAAGCTCCAAACTTTGCAAACCAAAAAAAGGCAAAATATAAATGCCAACTGCAAGCATTAAAATAAATTGAATTGTGCATACAATTACATATACAATCACTTTTCCATTCATCAACACTAAATTTGAAGTAGGCATCGTTAATAATCTTAATAAACTACCTTCTTTTTTTTCTTTCAGTATGCTTCCAGATATTGGTATCACTATAAAAAACATAGCAAAAATAGTCCAAGCCGGCACGTTATGTTGAACAGCATTTGGAACAATTTCCCCTGTTAAATTTGAAGCAAAAACTTCTTTATAATTAATAATTTGAGATTTATCGTACGTATTTTTCGGCTTTTTAAAATTATTCGGAATCAAATCGGCTATTTGCAACGAAAAAGTTTGAAACATAATTTGTGTTTTAACAATTGCAATAAATTCATGCATGTAACTTGTTATAGATGTGATGAATGATTTTTTAGCGATAGGGTCTATGTAAAAAATAATATTTACTGAATCACTTTTAACCTGATTTTGATCAGTTTCAATAGTATCTGGAACTAACGTTTCGTTTACTAAGTTTGACACATTATCTCTAATGGCTTGGGTAGCTCCTTTTGGAATAACAATGCCAATTAAAAACTGGCCTTTTGCCACTGCTTCTTTTGCTGTGATAGAAGTGGCAGGCTTTCCACCTATTGAATCATGCAAGTAACAAAAAGTGGAATTTTTTAGACCACGATAAATTGTTAAACCTAATGTGTCTTGGTCATCATTTACTAAAATTATTGGAATACCTTTTTCATTAAGAGTTTTAAAAGCCGATTCTTGAACTAAAGTCATCACTATAATAAGAATCATGGGCATTATAAATACAATAGATAGCCCTATTTTATCTCTAACGAGAATTAAAGTTTCTTTTTTAATTACTGCCCAAAGTTTATGTTTCATCAATCTCTTAAATTACGTTTGGTTAAATTTAAAAAGACATCTTCTAAATTTTTAGCATTAGTATTTTGTGCAATCAGATTTTTTGGAGAACCTTGAATGAGTATTTTGCCATAATCAATAATGGCAATATCAGTGCAAAAATTTTCAGCTTCTTCTAAATGATGTGAAGTGTAAATAATGGTTGTGCCTTGTTTATTCAACTCTTTTAATTGGTCAATAATTACAGTTCTAGATTGAACATCAACGCCAACCGTTGGCTCATCTAAAAATAAAATTTTAGGTTGGTGTAAAATACTTGCAATTAAATTAACGCGCCGTTTCATGCCACCAGAAAATGTTTCTATTTTTTTATTGGCAGCTTTTGTTAATCCTAATTTTTCGAGCCAGTTATTAATTGCGTCCTTCAAATTTTTTCCAGATAAACCATACATCGAGCCATAAAACTCCAAATTTTCTCTCGCTGTTAAAGTAGGATACAAAGCAATGTCTTGCGGCACAACACCAATTATTTGCTTGATGCTACTAATATTATCATTTAATGGCATCCCATCTATAGTAATTTTACCACTTGTTGGAGGATAGAGTCCGCATAAAATAGAAATAGTAGTTGTTTTGCCAGCT
>JBIKOX010000126.1:0-8936 GCA_044357775.1 Bacteroidia bacterium
TGCGTTCTATTCTTTTTTCATCATTTTAAAATGAAACGCTGATGACGCTGATGAAGCGGATAATTATGATTTTAAGATATTAAGAAGAAATCATTTTTAATCCTATTAAATCTGTGTTATCTGCGTGCTATTTTTTCATCATTTTACTTGTTGGTGATAACAACAACTAGGGCGTGAAATCCGTAAGCAAAACATTTAAACTAAAAACATTCTTCATTTGTAGATTTAAATACAATGGTTTTTAATTTATTTGTTTTTAAAAAACCTCTAATTAAATCATCTGCATCAGGATAAAACGTTGCTTTATTGACGAGTGCTCGGCATTCTTCTAACGAACTAAAGGTGTCGGTTCTGTCAATATATCCATAACCAACATAATGTCCGTTTTCAACTAAAATGATTGAACGTTCCTCGGGTGTTTTTCCATGATCAATTAATGCAAAATGTTCGTTTTTAAAAACTATACTATCAATAATTTCTTTAGCGCGTTTATTATAAATTAGAGTTTCCTCTTCACCTGCACAAATACCATTACATTTTTTTATCTGATGATTAAAACAAATTGCTTCATCACTCGCTAAATGACAGTATCTTAAACATAGCGCATATTCATCAATCCAATTTTCTATTCGTTCGCGAGCTGTTGCATAATTTGCAAAAGATACTAACGTATTAACCGTATCATCATAATCCACAATTTTAAAATTAATAATGCCATTATCATCGGTAAACCAATCAATGCAGTGCGTAAATACATCCGCTTTGCGCATGCGATTATACTGTGGTTTATGACTTTTTATTTCTTCGGCTTCGTGTAATAAAGCTACGAGTTCACTTCCCGTTTTTACAAAATCAACATTATATAAATCATTCAGCATTTTTTTTCCTTTGCTTTCTTTGCTATTAAAATGACTCATAGCGCGGTTATACATATTTACACTTTTACCAATATAAATTATTTGTCGCTCCTTATTTAAAAAGTAATAAACCCCACAAGCCTCGGGTAACTTATCTAAAATATAGTGTTTTATTTTATCAATGCGGCGCGTCATCAAATCCTCAACACCCTGATTTTTAAATTGTGGATGCATACTTTTTAATTCCAATAACCTATCAAACAATTGTACTGTTGCATCAACATCACCTTCTGCTCTATGCCTGTTTTGCACATCAATACCAATTGATTCGCACAACTTACCTAAACTGTAAGACAATTTACCTGGCATTAATTTTCGGCTTAACCGCACGGTGCACAATGTTTCGCGTTTGTACTTATAACCTAAACCGGCAAATTCATCTTTTATAAAACCATAATCAAATGCCACATTGTGAGCCACAAATATTTTGCCTTCCGTCATATCAATAATTGTTTTTGCAATTTCATGAAACTTTGGAGCTTTGGCAACCATTTCGTTTGTAATACCAGAAAGACTTATAAAGTAAGGACTGATGTAACATTCAGGATTTATGAGTGTGGTAAATTTTTCAACTACCCTTAAGCCATCATGAATGGCAATGCAAATTTCTGTAATTCGTCCTCTGCGGTATTCGTATTTTCCCCCGCAGGTTTCTATATCTATAATTGCAAACATGCTTATAAAAATAACTCAAACAAGCATTGGTTTGTGCTATAAATTGTAGCATTTTTTGGTTGCAGATTACAATTTAAATCTTTTGGGCGTTTCCGCCAACTGGCGGTCGGGCTTTACGCTGCAATCTTTTTATTCGTGCCTCGTAAAAAGTATTTTCGCTGCAATCCCTAACGCGGAGTATTACTTTAACAACTAATTAATGTGACCTGCTAGCATATCGTCGCTATTGTTTTTTAGCCAAATGGCCATATTTAAATTATATAGTATATTGAAAAAAGTAGTGTTAACAGATTGCAAATCCGTAAGTATAGAAAAAAACTAAATAAATGGAATTAATATTAAGACTTATAAATAGGTATCTCATTAAATTGTTCGGCTTGTTTTTCATCTAATAAAAAATCTTTTACAGACATCAATAGCGCTTTATTTGAAGCAAACAATTCACGATTAAAATTAATAGCTGTTGTAATATCTAAATCAAGTAATGAAACTTTTTGTGCCTTAGTATAAAAATTATTTAGCGACAAAGTATAATTAGATTCAATGTCATTAAAAACATTTTTCAAGGCTTCAAAGTTTCCATTTACTGGCTTGTTCATATAGCTATTTAATACATCATATAATTTTTGCACCTCCTTTTTATGTTCCATAAAATATTCAAATTTTATGTCCTTAGATGAATTTTGAAGATTAGAAATGTTAGTTGCAACATCCTTCATACTTTTAACCGAATACATTGCTCCTCGGACCGCAGAGATTAATCGATTAATAAGTAAATTATTTTCTCCTTGTAATTTAAATCTTAAATCCACGTAAAGTATTTGCAATTCGCCTTGCAGTTTTTTTAAAAATTCATATTTATCATCTGTAAATTTTTCAAAAAATTTACTTTTCTTATTTATATTTTTGTAGGTAGAATTTTGATAAAACACTTTGGTATCCAAATTAAATAAAGACAAATTAAACACCATACAACTATAAATAAAGTAAGCAGTTTCCCTTTTAAACAATTCTAAGGCTATTTCTGGATCACTACCATTGATATTTGAACTAAACGCAGCAATCGAGTTATTAGTATCCTTAAATAAAATCTGTAAAACTGAAACAAAATAATCTAAAAATGGTAAAAAAATTATAATCGAAATAAAGTTGACGACACTTGAAAATGCTACCAAAATAATAAGCGGATCATAAATACTTAGGATGTTTGTAATAAAATATAAAATCGCTTTTAAAAAAATAAATGCTAATATAGTTAGACATAAATTAAAAATAAAATTACCAAATACAATTCTTTTTTTTAAAGCAGAACCACCTACTGCCCCTAAGAGCATTTTAATGGTAGTACCCGTTTCGGAACCCAAAACAATTGAAACGCCCGCTATTAAACTGATAGCTCCTGCATTAATTGCTGTAAGTGCTAAAGCCATTGTTACAGAACTTGACTGCACTACTAATGTTAAAACAAATCCCATTAACAAAAAAGTTATTGAATCTAAATCCTTATAATTATTAAATGAAAACGTTTTAACCTGCTCATCCATGGCTGTTTTCATAAATGAAAGTGCTATAAACAAAAGCCCAAAACCAAACAACAAGTAGGAACTATTTTTAATTATTTTTTGCTTACTATATAAAACTAGCAGAATACCTGCAACGCATACAGCAGGATAGGCAACAATTTCGAGATTAAATTTGAATCCTAATGTTGCAACAAACCAATTACCAAATGTGGCACCAAAATTTGCTCCGAGAATAATAGCTAGTGCATTTTTAACAGTAAAAACACCAGCGCTCACAAATGCTAACACAAGTAAAGATACCATTGAACTACTTTGAAGAACACCCGTTATAAGAATGCCACCAAATACTGAACCAATTTTAGTTTTCGTAAATTTTTTTAAAAGAAGTTTAAAATTGCGACCAGAAAGTTCTTTTAAAGATTGCTCAAGTAGATACATGGCAAACAAAAATAAACCAACGCCAGCCAACAATTTCAGGATACTTAATAGAATTTCCATGTTTTGAAAAATCAATATTCCTAAAAAACATTCATCAATATACCACAAGCAAAGTCTGCTATTAAAAAAAGATAAGATTATCTACCAATATCTTAAAATCATGACAATGCCATCATATTTGCTTAATTTGCCATTTTCTACAATCTTAACTTTGCCTTTTTTTTCAAGAACAACTTCCATGACATCATCCACAGCATCATCAATATTTATTTTTACTTTTTTAGAGGGGCTCAATAAAAGTTCAAGTTCATCCTCTGCAACAAAACCAGGAATGCTGTAATCTTTTTCCACTAATAAAATCAACCCTTTTCCTTCCTTAGCAGCCCTCCAAACATTGATGATTCCAAACGTTGCCAATTTCTTACCGTATGCATCATCAAATCGATCAATCAATTTATCATGTTCAAGGTCCAAATATTCTTTAATTTTTTCGAACGTTAAATTGCCCAATCTTGATATGCCTTCATGACTATAATTTCCATCCACTTTTCCAACAACATTTTTATAATTTACTCCAACCTTTTTATAATAACCCAAATCTTTGCTATTTCCAATTAAAATTAGCGGCGTATTATTTTCTAAATAGTTAGTTAGATATTCATCTGCAGTCTTTAAGTAAGCCGATACTCGTTGCTCCTTCACTACCGATTTATCCTTTTCAAAAGACTTGAGTGCATAACCATAAGAACTACCTATGGATGTATGAGTGTATTCATAATCATCATAAAAACGAAGTGGGAACATAGAATCCTTAATTAATTTAAGTTTTTCGCCTCGACCTTCAAAGAGTTTAATTTCCTTTTCATTAATTAACAATACAAAATAGTTAATCATCATTTCAGATAAGTATAGCAAATCTCGAACTTCAAAGGAGTTGCCAACAATAACTTTCTCTTGCACAACAAAAGGAAATTTTACTACGTGACTCATATCAGGTGAGACATAAAACCCAATTCCCAAATCACTTTTGGTAAAATTCACATTTTCCAAAAGTTCCCCTAACTTTTCAATAATTTCTTCGCCACCTTCTTCTCTCGGACACATACTAAGCACTTGCATCTTAGCCCGCTTAAATGCTTGCTTTGCAACTAACGCATCAACTGCTCGATCAGGGTACATTTTGTGAGTAGGAATAACAACAGACACACAAGGTGTTGTAAAATTATTTTTTAAAGCTTCAAATACATTTAATTCTTCTAAAACTAGCGCTTCCATAGTAGTATTTTTTAAATGCAAACATAAAAGCAGCACATCAACTTTTAAATGATACTAAACACAAAGAATAATGATAGACTATTTAAACAAAAAAATAAGTTTAAAAAATCTGCACATAAAACTTAATTCGATTTCACAAACTTGATATGAATCATAATCACATTTGTTTAATTGCCTTTTGAAAAAAGCACTAGTTAACTAAACTTGCAATAGGAACTATAAAATTAACATGCATATTTTTAAAAAAAACATAAAAAAAATCGTGAAAAAAGCACTTCTCATATTTGCCATCAGTATTACAAGCATTATATATGCTCAAAATAGCCAAGATTTTGAAAAGCAATTAAACTCAGAAGATAGTATAGCGTTAATTGCAATTGCAAACTATCCGGAAAATTTAAGAGAGGACATCCTAACTATTTGCAAGAATCCAACCTTTTTGGTAAAAATAGAACAACTACAAAAAAGTGCAAGTAATGAATTTAGAGAAATTGTAGAAAAATACAGTCAGGATGAACAAAAGAACTTTTGGAACTTGACAAGATACCCAAAACTAATTAATGAAATTGGTTCGAGTAATTTAAAAACAAAAGATCAACTAGAAAATATTGCTAACAATTACCCAATTGATATGCAATCTACCATTATTAAATATGGGCAAAAACATTATGGCGTGCTTTATAAAATAAACACATTGCAAAATACTGCGGATAAAAATTATGAAACACTATTAGATGGATATTCAGAAAAAAATAAATCTGCATACCGAGAACTCATTAAGCATCCAGATATAATAAACGTATTAGCGTCGAACATGCATCTTGCAGTGCTGCTAGGAAACTTGCATACTACTGATCCAAAGTACACGATGCTATTATTAGATTCCATTAAAATAAAGCAAGACCAACAAATTGAAAAAGAAACTAAAGAATGGCAAACAGGTTTAGAAAAAAATCCGGAAGCGAAAAAAGAAATGGAACAAGCCGCCAAAGAATATCTGAATAAAAGTGCCAATTCAGCTACAAATCCAGATGATGTTTATGATCATTCAGCCTTAGATAATGAACAGCAAATAATAACTAACAATGTCAGTAATACAAATATAGTTCAAATACAACCTTATTCATATTGGTTTGGTTATCCAACATGGTACGACTATCCTTATTGGTATCCTTATCCTTATTGGTATCAATTTGGATTTTATTGGAGTGCAACTGGAATTGTTTATACAGGCTTGCCAAGTCCTTATTTTATGCATTGGTATTTTTTTAATGCCAATCACCACTATTACTACTCCAATTTTTCAAATTATTGCTTAGATCATCATAATAATTACTATTCACCACGATATCAACGAACAGGATTTAATAGCGAAATACATCGTTGGGAAAAAGCTAATGAACCTAATTTGCCAAGAGGTTATTTAAAAACGGATAATGAGAGAGCAAATCGCTTAAAAGAACTAGGAAGGTTTGAAATGAATTACCAAAATAGTACAAAAGGAATTTTTGGTAGAAATATTACACGAACAGAATTTTTACAAAACAACCCTGCGCATTATCCAAAATTAAATCGTGTAATAGTTGAACCAAGATTTAATAAACAAATAAATTACCCAAAACAACAAAATCCAATTAAATATAATATGGAAAGGCCAAAAAAAAATCCTTCTACAAACCCACAAAATAAAATTCAGCAAACGCCAAGGCAAAAACAAAATGAAATCAATAATGCAAGGCCGCGAAAGCGCTAGCAAAAATCGACAATTAATATTAATCTAATAAACATTTCAATTATGAAAAAGACGCTAACAGTATCAAGAATCAATAAAAGTAATCTATCAACAACTCTTAGTGAAAACATAAATAAATTCAAATCCAAAATAAAAGATATGAAATCAAATTTTAAAAAAAATAAAATAGAATTAAACAACACTATAAAAGCACAACAAAAGAAAAATAATTATGTGCCTTTTAGTACTGAAATTGATTTTAAAATTGGCGAAATGGGTTTTGATAAATATGGAAATTTAGTGACGTGGTAATTTAAAGTAACAAAGCAATCAACTAACTAAAAAAAATGCCATAACAAAAAAACAAAAAGCAAGTTCGCTTTTTGTTTTTACATTTTACAAAAATATACATTAACGTTTCTATAGCATTTAAAAATAGCGCTACAATTAATAACGCTCCTTGTTTGGCTGAACTTCAGGTTCTATAACCGGATCAACTTCTGGTTCTATAGGCTCTGGCTGTGTAATTTCAGGATCAGGATCCAAATCGGGAGGCAACGGCTCTGTAGGATTAATCCATGGTTGCGGATTTATCTCAGGTTTTTTTTTAGGAATATGTACCATTGAGTTAAGTACTTAATTTTTTAAACTAGCTAATTTTTTAAAATCAACGATTTTAATTTTGCCGTTTTGTAATTCAATTAACCTTTCAGATCTTAAATCAGTTAAATTGCGACTTACAGATTCAGGCGATACTCCAGAAATTGAAGATATATCATCACGACAAACCGAAAAAGTAATATCATTTGCTAATTCTGCATGGTATTTTTTCGCCAAATATAAAATTGCTTCAGCTACACGTTTTCTAGCAGAATCGTATGCTAATCGAATTAACTTATTATTTGTTTCAGATAAATCAGAAGTAATATATTTAATGAATTTGGTATACAAATCATTATTACTTAAAAGTATTTGAAAAAAATCTTGCTTAACAATTGAAGCAATTTCCGAATCTTCAATAGCCTCCGCAGTATCTTCGTACATGTTGGTATCTAATAATGAGGAATAACCAAAAAAGTCCTTCTCTTTATAAACTTGAGTTATATACTCTTTCCCTTGTTCATTTGTTCTAAAAGTTTTAATTTTTCCAGCAACCAAAAAATATAAATATTTAGAGGAGTCTCCTTCAATAAAAAGAATTTCTTTCTTACGAATTTTTTTCTGAACTATTCTATCACTAATAGAGTAGATATTATCAATGGTGGTATTTGGATTAGAAAAAAACTTTTCAAGATCATTACTATTATTTTTCAATAGTTCTTTTAACACTTCTGCCTTTTTAATTCTGGCATTTACTAAGCTCAATAAATCGTTACCATTAAATGGCTTTGTTAAATAATCATCGGCCCCTAAATCCATTCCGATTCTAAAATCACTTTTATCAGATTTAGCTGTCACAAAAATAAAAGGAATATTTTTTGTGGTTGGATTATTAGATAAACCTCTTAAAACGCCGTAGCCATCCAACTCGGGCATCATAACATCACACAAAATAATGTCGGGAATATTTTTCTGAGCTACTTCTAAACCTTCCTTGCCATTTCTTGCAGTATTAACTTGGTAATTAGAAAGCTCTAATATTTCTTTCATATTATCGCGAACATCATCGCTATCTTCAATTATTAGTATATTATGACTCATTATATTTTTTATTTTTTATTATTACTATTGTTTCTTTAAACTAATTTACAATTTTTTCAATAAAATTAAAACATTAATACTTCTGTATTAACCGCAATTCTATTATCTACATCTTGAATTCCGCTTACTGCCCAAACAGCTCTTTCGGCATCATCTTTTTCAAGTGTGGAATATACATTTCCTTTTAAAATGGCCTTATTACCACTAATTTCCACCTCAATGTTTTCAGCATTTATTGTAGCACTGCGGTGAAATGCAGCAATAATTTTTTGCTTAATTTCTGCGGGACTAGCAATTGCTTTTGGCTTAATTTTAAGATTATTAATAATGCTCCTAACACCCATTAAATCTTCAATCATCAATTGAGCCGAATTTCTTTGAAATTCCCAATCCACTTCACCATCTAATGTTACAACACCAGCATCAACCACTACTTTGATAGTACTTTCAATAAAGGCACTATGCCACTTAATTGCATTTACAACTGCCGCTGCCAAATCAGAATCTGTTTTATGACTTGTTCCAGGTAAATTAACTGTAATTTCTTCAGCTACCGCTTTTACTCCGGAAACTTTTTTAGCTGCAATTTCTGCAGCTGACTTTTTTGAATAAGTATCAACTGTGCCGGTTAAAGTAACGATGCCATTTTTAACAGCAACACCAATTTCGGATGAA
>JBIKOX010000127.1:0-8866 GCA_044357775.1 Bacteroidia bacterium
ATACCGTATGTTGGAGGAATTTCACTGGCATCCAGTATTCCTAACCGTCCACTAGTTCCTGCTCCCATATAAAATAAACGACCTCCTAATTTCATTTTCTCAACAATAACTTCAACTAATTTCTCAATTTGAGGAATTGCTTTTTCAACAGCTAAGGGAACTGATTTATCTTCTTTATTCATGTTCATTAATAACTCCTGAACACTCATGGTTTCAAGATTGTTGTAATAAGAATCGGCTTCGGTTGTTTTGTTCATTATATAAAGTTGTTTGAGTTATGTTTTTGGTTGTTTGAGTTAGCTGTTCATTTTCTAACAACTAAAAAACTAACAACTTCATTCTTGATTAAGCAAATTGCTTCACGTCTTTATCTGTAATTTCTTTTCCACACAAAATAATTAAACGCTCAATTACATTCCTAAATTCGCGGATATTACCTGTCCACTCTTTTTGTTGTAAAACTTTAATTGCATCTTTGGTAATTGTTTTCAGAGGCATTCCATAATCGGCACAAATTAAATTAAAAAAATGTTCTGTTAGTAAGGGAATGTCTTCTATCCTTTCATTTAATGACGGAACTTGGATAGGAATAACACTTAAGCGATGAAATAAATCTTCTCTAAACTCACCTTTTTCAATTTGTTTTTTTAAATCTTTATTAGTTGCTGCAATAATTCTAACGTCCACCTTAATTTCTTTATCACCACCTACCCTTGTAATTTTATTTTCTTGTAAGGCTCGCAATACTTTTGCTTGAGCAGATAAACTCATATCTCCAATTTCATCTAAAAAAATAGTTCCCCCTTCGGCTAATTCAAATTTACCTTTACGAGTAGCGATAGCACTTGTAAAAGCTCCTTTTTCATGACCAAACAATTCACTTTCAATCAATTCGCTTGGTATAGCGGCGCAATTTACTTCAATCATGGGAGCGTTTGCTCGGCTACTTTTATTATGAATTTCGCGAGCCACCAGTTCTTTTCCACTACCATTACTTCCTGTAATTAATACACGCGCATCAGTTGGAGCAACTTTATCAATCATATCGCGAATATTATTTAGAGCCGACGAATTACCAATCATTTGATACGTTTTCCCGATTTTTTTCTTTAAGATTTTGGTTTCAACTACTAAAGTAGATTTATGCATAGCGTTGCGAATTGTCACTAATAAGCGATTCAAGTCAATTGGTTTTGACAAATAATCAAACGCTCCTTTTTTAACAGCATCCACTGCATTTTCAATATTGCCGTGGCCACTCATCATAATTAATGATGACTCGGTTCCATGCGCCATTAGCTTATTCAATAATTCATTACCGTCTAATTTCGGCATTTTAATATCACTCAAAACAACATCGTAATGACCTTTTAAAGCCATCTCTAAACCTTGTTGACCGTCTTCAGCTTCGTCTACCGTATATTTTTCAAATTCTAAAATTTCTTTTATGGTTCTGCGAATAGCCTTCTCGTCGTCTATAATTAATATTTTTGGCATAATTTATTTAGTTTTGAGTTAATGTTTTGAGTTGTTTTTGTCCTCAATAATTTAAAACATATTTCTAAGTTATTTTTCTTCGTAATTGTTTCGTTTCACTTTTAGCCTTCTTATTATCTAATCTCTTTGCTTTAACCGCCTTGCTAACTTTTGTTGGTTTTCGTGGCATAGTAATTTTAAATCCTTGAAGAATCAATTTATAAAATTTATCTTTAAGTAACTCTTTATTTTTTAATTGTGTTCTGTCGGTTTGTTCTTGCAAATGAATCGTTGTTTCTTTTTCCAGCTTCTTATGCAACTTATAAAGCAATATCATTTTCTCTTCTTCTGTTAATTTTTCAGACTCCGAAATATTAAACCATAATTCAACTTTTGATTCAACTTTATTTACATTTTGACCACCAGCACCGCCAGAACGTGAAGTTTTAAAGATACACTCTTTAATTAACTCTCTTTCCTTTATCTCTTCAATTGTTTTCAAAAAAATAGTTATTTTTTACCAAGTACAATTTTCATATTATCTGTTGTACCCGAAATTTTTAAGTTTATATACTTAATTTTTTTCGATTCGTCTTTGTATTGAATTTCGTCTTCTTGCTCAGGATTTACTTCATTAGTTTTTGAAGCACCGAATAACTTATTTTTAGCAACTGAAGTAACCATTTTCATTGGTATTTTAAAGTAATAATCCATTTTGCCATTTAAATCATGCTTTCCTGCAATATCTAAAAAACCTAAAGATGAGTTGATGGTCATTCTAGGAAAAGACATGATACCTTTATTTAAATCAATATGGTTTTGCAACGTATCAAATAATATTTTTGATACATTTTTATCACTAAAAAAATCAGCTAAAGATTTTAATGGCGCATAATTTTCGAGTTTACCATTTAATACTTCCACATCCATATGAACCTCTGATTCATTTATAATAGGAATTAAATCTCGGTGCATTCTAATATTACCTGAAATTAATCCTGAAAATTGTCCATGAATATTTTCAGATACTATATGATCTTGTCCAAAATTTTCAAACTTAAATAACAACTTATCTAAATTAATTTTCTCAAGTTTTAACTTAGGTGAAAAGTAAATTTTATCTTTATTTGAGCCATTAAAATAACCACTCATTTCTATTTTACCACCAGCGGCTTCTAAATGTAAAGTATCAATGTATACATAATGATTTTGAGTAGTTTTAAGTTTACCCTTAAAGTTATTAATTAAATATCTGTGGTAATTTAAATGTTTGATGTTGAGATCAAAAGTCATATCAGTAAAAGGAAGTTCATAGATATTAAATCCTTTTTCATGCTCCGCTGTAGAATTTTGGGTTTCAGATTTACCCGGATTAAACATAAATAACTCATCAAAATCTAAATGAGTTGAAACAATCCCAAAATGATTATCTCTTTTTTTGATAGTTAAGTCTTTACCTAAATAATAATTCATATCGATTATGAAATTACTTTTACCAAGATTTCCCGAAAAGTGTTGCACCATAATATGATCATCTTCATAATGAAAACGTCCGTTAAATTTTTCAAATTTAAAATGATGCATTTTCATTAGAGCAGTAAATTGATCTAGATCTAAATCAATTGAATGAAATTTTTCTTTGAAATGAAGTTTTGCATTTCCATGAAATTTAAAATTTTTAATTTCTTCGTGCCGATAATCTGCAGGCACGTAGTTTTCGCCTCTATATGAAAACACATCGTGTAATTGCAATAAATTAGACGATAAATTAAAATCAATTTCTGTATCTCCTTTGGGTTTATTATTAAACCATAAATCATAATTATTTAGTTTACCTGAAAAATGAAAATCACTCTTATCAATCATTCCAGTAAAATCTAAAATTCTAAAATTCGTCGAATCAATATATAAATCAGCATGAAAATCATGAAGTATATGCGGATAATGTTTGAACTTGGCATATAAATCTTCTATAAAAAATTCGCCAACTGGTAAATTAGGCGATTCAGTAAATGCTCTTGCCGAACTTCTAAATTTAAATTTCATACTTAAATTATCAATTTGTTCGTCAATACCTTTTTTTGTTTTTGTAGTCGTTAATTCATTAATATCTAAAAATTTTGATTTTATTTCCAACGTAGAATTGACAGGGTCTTTAGTATGATGAATAATTGCTGGTAAGTCACTAATACTACCCTTTATAGAAATATCTGAATTACCAACCAATAAATTAAACTGCTTTATCTTAGCTTCATGTCCTTCGAGTGTAGCGCTAATGTCTAATTTTTTTATTGGTAAATGGAAATCATTAGACTTAAAACTCAAATTACTTACAATTAACTCGGTAAAATAGGATTCATTTAATTTCTCTATAGATTTTTCCGGATGATTTAAATCAATGATATCCTTGAAATTCATTGTTAATTTTACTTTACCCTTTAAGTCTTCTAATCCCTTAATGCCAATAAATTTTGATAAATAATCTAAATCAAAATCTGAGATAATTTTAGTGTCTATTTCTGGTTCATTAAAGTTTTTTACGATTAAATGCCCCTTAAAAATTCCTGCTTCTGGACGAGATGTAAAGTCTGTTAACGAAAACTCCATTGTTGATAAATCCCTGTCCACACCATTTGTAAAATGGGCTTTAAAATTTAAATCATCTAATCGTTTATTTGTTTCTATATTTTTTAAAAAAGCATTTTCACATCCAAAATCAATATTAACCAATGGCTTTTTTCCATTAGAAACATCTCCATAAAGACTTGCATTAAAAAATATTTTCCCTTTATTGTCATATTTATTAAATGCGGGAGCTAATTCTTCGGGAGCAAAAGCTATAAACAAATCAAAATTTGGTTTATCTCCTTTAATTTTAATGTCCACAAAAATATTATTATCAAAATCAACACTTCCCTCAATTCCAAAAAATGCGTGTTCTAATTTTAATTCGGTAGGATTAATTACAATTTTATTTTCTTTGCTATAATAATTGAAATCCGAAGTAATATGTATATGCTTATGTTTAAAAAATGTAGTATCATTATTTTGAATTATATTCAAAGTTGCTGTTGCATCTAAACTAACACCTATTTTCTCAGGCGAAGTACTGAATTTTGTTTTAGCAGAAGAAATATAGGTTTCAATTAACAATTTCCCTTCTTCATTAATCTTAGTTAAATCTATGTCTTCAAGTAAAATAGAACTTAAACTCAAATGAAGTTCTTCTGCTTCTTTATCTGAAGGTTTTAATGACTGAAAGGCATTAACAATATTTAATTTACCATCGAATTTTTGAATTAAATGTATCTCTCCGTTTTTTAATTTAATTAATTTAATATCTTTTTTTCCTTGTAATAAATTAAATATATCAAAACCTATAAACAAATCTTTTACATTTACAATTGGACTCAAGGCGTTATCCTTTGTTTCAAAAATCCTTAATCTTTCTAAATCAATTGATATATAGGGAAAATTGGCAAAAGGATCTATGTGACTATCTTCAATTTGAATACGTCCGTTAAAATCCAAATTAACTTGTTCAATTAATGATTTTACTAATTCTTTTTGATTAGAATACAATATTGTAACTACAATACTTACTAATAAAATAGGAACTAAGAGTAAACTGATAATTAATCTTTTAAATATCTTTTTTTTCATTTGAGATAGTTATTAAATCTTCAGTTATTTTCATTTTATATAAAGATTATGAAAGGTTTAAAAATCTTTCATATCTGAAATTAAAGTCTTTGTTTAACAGCCTCAAATAAAACAACACCACTTGCCACCGAAACATTTAAAGAAGCAATATTTCCAACCATAGGAATTTTCACCTGCATATCACTCCTTTTTAAGTACTCGTTTGAAATCCCGTTTTCTTCAGAACCCATAATAATAGCTGTTGGTTTTGTAAAATCAGCATTATAAAAATAGTTATCTGTTTTTTCGTGGCAAGCTATTATTTGCAAACCTGAATCTTTTAAATATTCAATCGTATTTTTTAAATTATCTACTCTGCAAACTTTTAAACTATTTAAAGCACCTGCACTTGTCTTAACCGCATCTGCATTTATTTGAGCTGCTCCTCTACTTGGTATTACAATAAAATTAACTCCGGCACAAGCAGCACTTCTAGCTATAGCTCCAAAATTACGCACATCTGTTACTCTATCCAAAATTAAAACTAATGGAACTTTTCCTTTCTCAAATACATCCGTTAATAAATCCTCAACATCGTAATATGTAATTTGAGAAACGAATGCCAAAACACCCTGGTGATTTTTTGTGGTAATGCGATTTATTTTTTCGGGCGGAACAATTTGAATAGGAATATCCAAATCCTGTATTGCTCGTCGGAGTTCTCTGTACAACTGATTAGATAATCCTTTTTGAATTATTATTTTATCAATTTCCTTTCCTGCATTTATAGCCTCTATAACAGCGCGAGTGCCAAAAATTAAATTTTCAGATTGATCTTCTCTGCTTCTGCGTTCACTTCCTTTATGCTGTTCCATCACATGCTAAATTATAAAAATATCCTTTATTTGTGTAATAAATTATGTATCAATATATATGGAGAATTCTAATGAAAAGAATGTAAATTTATTTTTTATCGCAAGAAAAAACGAATTATAATTTACTTGCTTCGTTGGTTAAAAATTGTTTCTAAAATTTTCTCTTCAATTTCACTCATAATTAAATCTCTTCTGGCATAAACTCTGCTTGCGGTTTCTAACATCTTTTCAAATTTATACTCTTCCATTCCTTCTGCTCCGCCCCAGCTAAAACTTTCAATATGCGTTGGCGGAAATCCACCACCAAAAATATTAGCTCCTACTCCAACCACAGTTCCGGTATTAAACATGGTATTTATGCCGCATTTACTGTGATCCCCCATAATTAAACCACAAAACTGTAAACCAGTGTTAACCATCTTATTTAGAGAATAATTAAATAGTTTAACATTACCATAATTATTTTTAAGATTTGAATTGTTGGTATCAGCCCCAAGATTGCACCACTCGCCAATAACGCTATTTCCTAAAAAACCGTCATGTGCTTTATTAGTAAATCCGAAAATTACAGAGTTATTTACTTCGCCACCAACTTTACAATGCGGGCCAATTGTTGTTGGTCCATAAATTTTAGTACTCAATTTTAAGGTAGAATGATCACCTAAACTAAATGGACCTCTAACCACCGAACCTTCCATGATTTCAGAATCTTTACCAATATAAATTGGACCAGATTTAGTATTTAAAATAGTAGCTTCTACAACAGCGCCTTCTTCCAAAAAAATAGCCTTACTATCGCCAATCACAGTGTTTGTTTTAGATAAAACTAAAGAAGTTTTACCTTTTGTTAAAAGTTCAAAATCCTGCTTAATGGCTTCCCCATTTTTTGAAAAAACATCCCATACATTATCAACTGACACAAAACTAAGCGACGATTCAATTGAGTTACTTAATGCTTCGCTGATAGACAAACAAGTTGCTGCAGTACTTCGATATGCAATTAGAGTGTTTCCTTTTTTTATTCCTGCATTAATAGGTAATGAATTGAGTACTTCAATCAATTCATTTGTTGGACAAATTTTTCCGTTAATAAAAATAGTATCACTTGTAAATTTACTTAAATACTTCTCACTTAAAAAACCTTGCGTTTGATATGAAAAATTGCCACTTAACAAGGACTTCCATTTTTCTGTTATTGTTAAAATTCCAATGCGAATTTCAGAAACAGGTTTAGTAAATGTTAAAGGCAATAAATTTTGCCATGCAAAATCGTCAAATAATATATAGTTCATATTCTATTTCTGGTGTTAGTATATAAATTAAATAATATATTTATTAATTCTTAAAAGTAATTAAACTAAGGCAAAAAGGTATATTTTAAAATTGATGGAAATATTTAAAAATTGTTAGAGAGTTACAACTTCAATAATTTTAATTTCCGTTCTGCGATTTTTTGCGTGCTCCTCCTCAGAACAATCAGCATCATTTCTGCAATTATTAAGTAATTTAGTTTCACCCATACCTACACCTTTTAGTCTAGACTTATCAATTCCCTTCGAAATTATGTATGTAATGGCTGCATTTGCTCGTTTTTTAGATAAGGTCATGTTAAAGGCCGCAGAACTATGTGAATCGGTATGCGCAGTTAATTCTAAAAACAAGTTAGAATTAGAATTTAATAGGCTAACTACTTTATCTAAAATATTTTTGCCATTGCTATCAGCTTCATACAAACCATATGAGTAATACAACGCACTGTCTAAAACAACTACCTTTTGCTTTTTTACTTTGGCGTTATTAGTAACTTTTGTTTCATTGACCACATCCTTAGAATGATCTGCAGTTTTATTTTCGTTATCTTTTTTAGCAACTACTGGAGTTTGTTTTACTTTATTTTTTAATGTTAACGATAAAACATCTTCTGGTAAATAATTACCTAAAGCTGTTCTATCCACTTCAAGTAATTCAAATTGAAATTTACCACTTGTATTTCGATTTACCTCTTTGTAAATTCTACCCTTTGAATCTGCAACATATATTTTAGTAACATCTGCAAAACGCGAATCAGCATCATCTAATAAAAATAAATAATTTTTATCTGCACCTAAATTTTGGATGGTAAAGCGTCCACCATTATCAGTAATAATATTTTCTATTAATTCATTTTTATTGAATACAGTAACTTTTGCCATACTGATAGCCTTTTTATTTTGATCATATAAATAGCCATTAACTGACATCAATAAATCTTTATCTTCAATAAGTAAATCTGACATTGATGTTTTTTCAATTCCTATTAATGAAAAGTTAAATGTTCCACCTGAATTATTACTAGCAATTTTAACATCATTACCATTTTTATTTCTTAAAGTAATTTTTGTATTTGCAGGTAAATTAGTATCGTCGAAAGAGAAGGTGTAATTTTTATCAAGTGGAATATTCTTAAATGAGAAGTTGCCATTTTCATCGGTAACTACCGTTGCTATAATTTCTCCTAACTCATTTTTTATCGACACCTTAGCATTTGCAATAACTTTCTTTTGTTTATCACCTGACAACAAAACTCCAGATAAACTTACATCCTCATTATTAGCTAAATCCGACATCGATGTTTTATTAACCCCAAGTAATTCGAAATTATATTTACCACCGATTGTAGTGGTTACAATTTCAACTTGTTTGCCAGATTTATTTTTTAAAGTAATTTTTGTATTTTCAGGCAAATCACTATCATCAATAGAGAACGTATAATTTTTATCAATTGGCAAATTATTAAATGAAAAATTCCCGTTTTCATCGGTAGTTACTGTTGCAACAATTTGTCCTAATTGATTTTTTATTGATACCTTTTTATTTGCTAATGCAGTCTTTTG
>JBIKOX010000129.1:0-8821 GCA_044357775.1 Bacteroidia bacterium
ATGTGCCGTATGATATTACGGATAATCTTGGTGTAACAACTACCATCTATCCAAAAAACTCATTTGGCAATCAATATTATTCAGAATTAGATGTTGCTAAAACTTATACTGTTGGTATAAATAGTAATTGGCTGCTAAACAATGGATATACCCAGATATCACCAAACTTTGTTATAAATTCATTTGACTTAACAGGTAGAGCTGAAAATGTACCAATGAATATGACTATACAGTGCAATGGAACTGGAATTATTCCAGACTTAGAAATTACTTCAGCATCAGCTTTTCAATTTTTAGCACCAATTCAGAGTGGTTTTGTTTCAATTGGAATTTGTAATATTTCATGTGGTAATTATGCAAATAGTATAATTAAAATTGCTATGCCAGCTGGTATTACTCCGATATTAACCAACTCACCAAATTCTTCCTTTTTAAATGACACAGTTACGGTTTTAATTCCATACTTGAATGGAATAACATCAGTTTCCTTTCCTTGTTCTTTTAGCGGAAGCACGCCAGCCGGAACTATACTCAATTTTTCAGTTAGTGTTTCAGCAATTGGAGAACAAGATTTTAATTATAACAATTCATCATTCTCGACGATTGTTTTAAATTCATACGATCCAAATGATAAGAATTGCAATTTACCAAGGTTTATTAATCCAAATTTAAAAGAGATTTTACAATACACTATTCGTTTTCAGAACGATGGAAATTATCCTGCTTTGAATGTGGTTATTAAAGATACTATTTCATCCTATTTAGATTTATCTACTTTTAGATTTATCGCTTCAAGTCATCCAGTATCCTATACTATTAATTCAGCAACAAGAGAAGTAGCTTTTAGATTTAGTGGAATTAATTTAACTCCATCTAGTATAAATTTAGATGATAGTCAGGGTTATTTCACCTATACTATTGACGAGTTACCCAATTTGATTTTAGATTCTGAGATAAAAAATACGGCATACATCTACTTTGATTTCAATCCACCGATAATAACAAATACAACAATAAACACGAACAGTTATTTGACCTCGGGCATTAATGACATTAATAATGAATTTAAATTAAATATCTTTCCAAATCCAACCAATGGTAAATTCACTTTAAATTTATCTGAAAATGCAACCGTGAAAATCTATTCGTTAATTGGATCTTTAATATATGATCAAGAAGTTCACAAAGGACAAATTATAGATTTGACAAACTTTCAAAAAGGAATTTACAATGTAAAGGTAACAACGTCAAAACATATTTACTCTAAAAAATTAATTTTAGAATAAATTAGGAGAAAATTTTTTTGAATTCCGTTGCTGAGAATAATTAATTTTTTACTTTTCCTTTTTGTTCCTTCTGCGTTGACAGATTAGAATGATGCTCCTATACTTGCAAAAACAGTTCTACCGTTTCCTGGCATAATACCTGGACCTGGATATCCACCTGCTCTCCGCGTGGCGTATTTGGTATCAGCTAAATTGTTTACACCGGCTTTCACATTATAGCGTTCTAAAAATTTGTAAGAAAATGAGGCGTCCATTACCTGATATCCTGAAAGTTTTCCAATAGTACCTGTTGAATTTGGTGTTTCGGTATTTGCTGCATCAGTAAACACATCTCCAACGCTACTTGATTGAAATGTTACAGAAAATCCTCTTATATAATACGTAACTCCAAAGCGATGGATTTGCTGTGGGGCATTTTCTACACGCTTGTTTTCTATTGATTTTGATGGGTCATTAGCAATGGCAGCGTTGTTCCATTTTACATATATCGCATCAATAAATGAGTTTGATGCAAAAAAGCTTATATCTCCAAATTTGAAATTATCGGTAAAAATTTTAATCGGATTTATTTCAATATAAGATTCAATACCTTTGCTTACAGAATTACCAATGTTTGTCTTAAATGGTGCACCATTTTGCGTTAGTGCACCAATTCGGTTTTCGTATTGTAAGTAAAAAAGTCCCACGTCAAAATTTAAATAGTTTTTTATGGTTCCTCTATATCCAAAGTCAGCATTGAAACCGCTTGCGTCTTTTAAATTTGGATCGATTATTTCAGTAGTTGCAGATGGTGTTAATTCTGAAAAAGTAACAGGGCGATATGCCAATGAGTAGTTACCATAAAGATTTGTTTTTTCGGTAATCATCAATTCGCTTCCTATGCCGTAAAGTATAATTTGCCGCATTATTTTATTTGGATTTAATGTTCCTGCTTGTGTGGTATTGATGTACCCATCCATTTTATTTTCAATATAATCAAAACGAAAACCTGGCACTATTTTCAATCGTTTACCAATTTGGAAAATATTTTCGGCAAAGG
Organism: Bacteroidia bacterium; assembly: GCA_044357775.1. Classification (GTDB taxonomy): domain Bacteria; phylum Bacteroidota; class Bacteroidia; order B-17B0; family Aurantibacillaceae; genus UBA4416. The sequence continues at coordinate 2,326 of JBIKOX010000129.1, forward strand.
CAGCATAATTTGTTGTTTCAAATTCTAATGAGCGTCCGTATTGCGTATTTGTGAGTGTTAAATCATAATCATTGCCCGTTGTTCCTGTGCCAAGTTGATTTCTTTTTGTGTTACCACTATATGCTCTCAATCCTCCCGCAAAAATATTTTCTTTTCCAAAAAACTTGTATTTAACAGATAATCGGAACTCTGTTCCATAATTTTTATAATTATCTCTGTCCACTTGACGTGGATTGTATTGCAGGCTTGTTGGATTTATAGTGTCTTTTGTTGTGATAGATTTTGTGAACCCAACACTGTTTCGTTCGGCAATGGTTGCAAAAGATTTGATTTGTAAGTTTACAGATTGTGAAATATCGTATTTAATTGTAAGAGATGCTACACTGAAAGGAGCGCTAAACCAATTTCTTTCTCTAAATGATTGACGATGATTATCAACAAACTGAGCATCGGTAAGTCCTCCCGGTTGTTGGCTTTTGTAGTTCATGTTAGTATATTCTCCTTCAATTTTTATTTTTTTTGTTAGCTGATAGTTTGCTGAAAAATATCCTGTGTAAATAGTGTATTCACTATTTTTGCGCCATCCTTCGGCCGCTCTATGATGTAAGAAGCCATAATAAGATAACTTTTTGTAAGTGCCCCCAATTGCATTATAGGTATTGAATAAACCATAAGATCCAACGGTTTGTTGCGTTTCAAAAGATAGTGGTTTGTTTGGATTTCCTTTCTTTATTTGATAATTAATTACTCCACCAAATTGCGGTCCAAATTGCAAAGATGCTGAACCACGTATCACTTCAATTTTTCTTAAAGCTTCAATCGGAGGAGTATAGTATGTTTCAGGGTATCCAAAAACCTCCGAACTAATATCATATCCATTTTGCCTAACATTAAATTCCCATGAACGGTTTGGACTTAATCCTCTTGCTGCTATTCCCGCCTGAATTCCAGAACCATCATTTTCCCAAATACTAATTCCAGGAACTTTGGCAAAAACTTGTCGTGTATTATTGGTACTTAGGTCTGCATTTATTTTGTCCAATTGTATGACTTCTGTTTTTTTTCCTGCATAAATAATATTCTCCTTCATATCAGGCATTCGATCTATTTCCGTTAAAAAATTATTTTCCTTTATTACAATTTCCTGAAGAGAAATTACTTTTGCTGTATCATCATGTTGCGAATATGATTTCATAAATGCGACAATACATAAAGTAATATATAGGAATGATTTTTTCATTGATAATTTTAAAAAGGAAATTATTATTGTAAATTTTGTTGCGTAAAGAAACGTTACAATTAAAAACTCTACAATACCTAAAAAGTGGTATTTAGAATTATTCTAAGTAAATAAGACGCTTATTTAAATGCCTTTGCAAATTGTTTTAGGCATGTAGCATTTATGCTAGAGTTTTTCAATTCGAATTGTAACTCGTCTATTTGCATAACGAATGTCTTTAAGTTTTTTAGAGATAGCGATTTTTCTTGTTTCAGGTTGAGATTTGCCATGCCAAGAAATTTTTATGTTGCTTTCGTCGAAGCCTCTATTTTTTATGAAGTCAGCAACTGTTTGTGATCTTTTTTGTGAAAGTTGTATATTATAATCAGGATCACCCGCATCATCTGTGTGTCCTTCAATATAGATTATGAGATTTGGTGGGTTTGGTTTTTGAATTTTTTGGATAACATATGAATTTAAAAATTCCGTGTTTGCTTTCGTCAATTCCCATTTTGCCGTTGGATAATATAAACTGTAAATGGGCGCATACAATTCTCCTTTCTCATTACTATGCACTTGCGTATTTATTATCTGCTGTGAGTAACATAAATTAAAATTAATTAAGGGTAATAGGAGAATTATGAGTGTCTTCATAACATGCACACTAAATTTTTCTTATAGAGTATTATTTGAATAATAAGTTCTTTTGGCAAATGCTTGTTCAATGGGAATTGAATAGATGCTTTACCTATTGAATAATTAGCAAGTTGGTGTTCAAAGTTATTTAAGATATTGTTGCCTACATAAAATCCAACAAATGTTTTGTAACCTGCAATCATAATTTGTTTGTCTCGTTTTCCACCTTTTATTAAAGGGTAAGCTGGCATTTCATAATTCAACAATTCCTCACTTTCTGGAATAGTTTCTTGAATAATGGACCGTAAAGCAAATAGTACTTTGAGTGTATCTGCCGATTGGCTATCAAAATAATCTTTTACAGATTTAAATTTGGATAACTTTAACATATTATTTATTCAGCTTTTTCTTTCAATTTTCGATAAATTGATTTTGTGTGTGCTTGTCCTAATTCAAACTCCTTTTTTTAATAAAAGTAATTATCTAAATTTAATGATTTTGCATGATATTAATTTCCATATCATATTCTATTTATTTTCATTAAGTAAATGCATATTATAAATTTCAACAGCTTTTTTGATACACTTTTCTTTGTACTCAGCTGGACGAAGGTATCTTGATCCAATAATCAAAACACTTGTCGCTCCAAAAAAAGGTGTAGTCTTATCTGATAAACCAAAAGGAGGATCGTCGGCAATTGATACCACAACAATTGACGCCAGCGCTATGCCTACTAAGTTTAATGCAGTTCTACTAACATATTTAAACCTATATCTTTTAATGTATTTTACCGCTTCTTTATCTTTATTTAATACTTTTTTTAAATTACGTAACATAAAACCAGTAGAATAAAAAGGAGAGTTTCCGTAAGTAAAATGTGATTTAAATTGACTGCCATAAGTTGAAGTTGAAATTAATGTTTCATTATTAGTATGAGTTGTGCTGTTTTCAATAAATAATGTTTTTGAATTTATAAATTGTTTTGTTTTAAGCATTTCTTTTGTTGGTCCTTTTTTTATTTCTTTTTTTGAGTACAAGTTGTATTTATGAAGATAATTAGAAATGTTGTCAATTTTAAATGAACTAGCACTTGCATCGTTATAGCACCTAACAATGTTTTTTAAGTAACTAAAATCTTCGTAATTATTAACTAGCTTTAGATTATTCTTTACATATTGACGTAATGCTGGGAAAGAATTTAGGTTTTTAATAAGTCGGCCCTTCATTACGCCGTTGTCATTTGCCACATTTGTTTTTTGACTTCCTAATAATAGATAATGGTTTTGAAAACCCGTTTCCATTGTTTCTGTAAAAAGCGTTATGGTATCTTGAGATTGAGAATAAACTATTTGATGAAACAAAATAAGACAAAATAGTAGTTTTTGAGAAAACTTAAAAATTATGGTACTATTTTTCATATTTATTGTTTTCTTCGTTATGATTTTTCATCGCTTCGTCGATATCGGTTGATGAATTAATTCTTGCCATAAATTCCGTTGTGCCTCCTTTTCGTTTTGCCCAATTTGCCAATAATATCCCGCATATTATTCCGCACACGGCAATGCCAATAGCGATTATAAATCCCACTTCATCTGTCTTGTTAGCATAAACAATTATTCCAATAAATAAACCTATAAGAGTTGGGGAAACCATTATCTTTAAATAGTTCAAAAAATCTACTAGCTTTTCTAAGAATTTCATATAATTCTCTATTAATATATCGTGTGTGACTTTATTGTTTTTTTCTTCATAATTGCAACTTACAAATTTAAACTAATCAATGCTTTGATTTGAAACAGTGCTGACCGAATTATTTGATTAAAGATAGTATGTTGTCTTGCATTTGCAAAGAATAAGTAAAAATAACTTATTTATTTTTGCAGCGCTACGCCCAATGACCAAATAGCAGAAGTCCTATGCTATTTTTGTCTATAAGTTGCTAATTATTTGTTTGTATAAAGCTTTATTTTGCAAGGTGGGGAGTTTTAAATTCTAATTTTTCTAACTCAAATTTTTTAAGCGTGCTACTATATTTATAATTAATAAAATAATCGTACTGATGAACGAAACCATTTGAAAAAACAACAAAAATAAATTCAACATTTTCTTTATCCACCCAGCCCATTAAATTTATATAGATGCTATATTTTCTTTGTTTTTGTTTGGTAGCACCAGCCGTTAGTGTTACAATTCTTATTTGTACATTTTCTATTATTTTTGGTAAGTCTATATTTGGAAAGTCGCTTGGTTCTCGGTTAACATGCTTTCAAAAAAATAATGTGTCGAAGTTGGATTTATTTTTTAGTTTGCTGCTTTTATAAAGTCTGTAACAGCTTGAGTATAGGTTTTTATCAGGTCAGCTTTTGTTAAAATTTCAGATGTTTGTCTAAGTGAAAATAATGGCATTATGAATAAGAAAATTAATTGTTTATTCATTATTTCATTCTATAAAATTTATTTGAATCCCTATACATCGTGTATTAATATTGTCAGCAGCTTTGATTCTTTAAAGCTAAATTAAGTTGGTAATTGTAATGCAGAATTGTCTAACAATAGTTTATTTCAGTTGCTGTTAGGTCAATCATTTTTTTTCTCACTTCATTGTTTATTCAAGTCGTCAAATTTTGATTTCATTGTAGGGTTGTTATGCGTTAACTTTTTAATGGTTAGGTCCTCTGTTTTTTCGTTAGCAAGTCGCAAATTATTTTCAGAAGATACCAACGCTGCTTTAGTTTTTTCTAGTTCTTTTATTGTTTTGTCAATACCATCAATTGCATCTTTAAATTTCCGGCTTGCTAAGTCATAATTTCTGGCAAAACCATCTTTAAAATTATTCATCTTTTCTTCAAAATTAGTGATGTCAATATTTTGACTGCGCACCAATGCAAGTTCTGCCTTATATTGGATGGAGTTCATTGCAGCATTGCGCAGTAAAGTAATAATTGGAATAAAAAATTGAGGCCGTACAACATACATTTTACTGTATTTGTGAGATACATCAACAATTCCAGAATCGTAGTATTCACTTGCAGTTTCTAATAATGAAACAAGAACGGCATATTCACATTTTTTCTCGTTTCTGTCTTTGTCAAGTTCTTTGAAAAAATCTTCGTTTTTCTTTTTTGTTGCTGTTTCATCTCCCTCATTTTTCATTTCAAACATGATTGAAACAATTTCATTACCTGCCTCGTCTGTTTCTCTGTAAATGAAATCTCCCTTGCTGCCCGTTTTAGCGTCATTATCCTTTTCAAAATAGGCTTTTTGAAAAGCGGTAGACCTAAGTTTATTAAATTCGGTTTCGCAATGTTGTTCAAGAGTTTCGCCTAACATTTTAGTCGAAAGTTTTGACTTCATGTCTTTTACTCGAGCTATTTCCTCGTCTTTGTATTTTATTATGACATCTTTATTTTGCAATTCCGTTGAAAATTGTTGCTTTAAAGAATTTGCAAGATTTTGTTTTTCTAACTCTTTTGTCTTTAAGTCATTTTCAAGATTATCTCGTTCTTTCTGTACTTTTTGCACAGCCTCATTCACAGCGAGTTTTTTATCTACTTCTGAATTGTCAATTCTGGCTTTAAGTTGTGATAACTCATTTTCTTTTTGAGATAGTTTTTGAGATAATTCAATTTCTTTTTTTGCTTTGAGTTCAGTCAATTCTTGTTCCTTCTTAGCAAGTTGTTGTTGTAAAGAATTTTTAAAAGTGGCTTCTGCTAATTTGATTGCACTTTCCTTGTCTTTTTCTGCAAGTGCAAGTCTACTTTGAATTTCTTCTTCAAATTGGTGATCACGAACTTGCTTTAAAATATCAGCAAATCCTGCCTCGTCAACTTTAAATTCTTTTTTACAATTAGGGCAAATTAATTCGTTCATACTTTATTTTATTGTCGGTAGTTTAGTTTAAAAAGCAGTGCTAATGGTTTCGGACTCTATTTCAGTGTATGTTTTGAAATCGTTGTGCACCAAAAAGGTATTAACAAAGATAAATGTTTAATGGACTTTTGCAAAGCAAAAATAATTGTCTTTAGCTGAGCGACCTATTTTACAAATGCCGGAGCCGAATGCACAAATTAAATTTAGGTTTGGTTATGCACTAGGCGCATTATTTCTTAAAGTCCAAATTAGTTGGTTCGTTCACCGTTGGATATCTTTTTATTATTGTTGAATTCGTTTGTCAGCAGTTGATTTTTCTTCACGAAATACTCCAATTTTGAATTTAGTCATATTTCTATTCTAAAAAAGAAATAATAGTTAATTAAAAAAATAGTTAATTAGTTAAAATATCTTATTTTTATATAAATATACACTCACTGTTTAACTTAAAATAGGTGAAATACTTTTCATTCTAAAGGTAATAAACAAATAATTATGAGTTATAATTAAAGTACTTGGTATTTAAAAACACTAAAAACAACGTCACATGAAATACATTTTTACATCTCTAATTGTTTTTTTCTCCTTTCTAAATTTTTATAGCCAATGTCCAACAGGGAGTGTTTCTATTAAAATTGTTTTAACAACAGATAATTATTCCGCTGAAACTTCCTGGCAATTAAAAGATAAGTTTGGTGTTGTTTTATTATCAAACGGAACGTTAACAAATGCAACTACATTTTCTGATAGTATTTGCGTAGCATCACCAGG
>JBIKOX010000132.1:0-8655 GCA_044357775.1 Bacteroidia bacterium
CACATAAGTTTGATTTCCCTATTCATAAACCAATTGTACAATTAACCAAAGAGCAATATGCTTTACTTTGGAGTGGTAATGAATACTTTGAAGGCATTACTTCTTTTTTTAAAATGTTAGAAAAAGAAAGTTATAAAATTCAGTACCGTGTTATGTTGGCTCGTTACAGAGGAAAAACAGCTTGTCCAGATTGCAACGGAACCCGCTTGCGTAAAGATGCCAACTATGTAAAAGTTGGAGATAAAGGAATTTCCGAATTAGTATTATTACCAGTTACAGATATACGCGACTTCTTTAAAAAATTAAAATTAGATGAACACGATACATCTATTGCCAAACGTTTGTTAATTGAAATTAATAGTCGTTTACAATTTTTACTAGATGTTGGTTTAGGTTATTTAAGTTTAAACCGAGTTGCTAATACGTTAAGTGGCGGCGAAAGTCAGCGTATAAATTTAGCAACCTCATTAGGAAGTAGTTTAGTGGGGAGTTTATATATTTTAGATGAGCCAAGTATTGGTTTACATTCAAGAGATACCGAACGTTTAATTGGTGTTTTAAAATCATTAAAAGCGCAAGGTAATACCGTTATTGTTGTAGAGCACGACGAAGAAATTATGAATGCCGCCGATCAATTAATAGATATTGGTCCGGAGGCAGGAACAAATGGCGGAGAATTAGTTTTTCAAGGCAATCATCAGGAATTATTAAAAGATTCAAAAAGTTTTACGGCTAAATATCTAACTAATAAATTACGAATTGAGGTTCCTAAAGTTCGTCGTAAATGGAAAGAGTTTATTGAAGTAAATAACGCCAATGAAAATAATTTAAAAAACGTTTCGGTTAAATTCCCTTTAAATACTTTATGCTGTGTAACAGGTGTGAGCGGTTCTGGAAAATCAACACTTGTAAAAAAAGTTTTGTACCCTAACGTGAAAAAATATTTAGAAGGTTATTTTGCTAATGTAAAAAGTGATAAAATATCCGGCAGTTTAAAGCAAATTCAACATGTTGAGTTTATTGATCAAAATCCCATAGGTAAATCATCACGAAGTAATCCGGTTACTTATACAAAAGCTTATGATGAAATTCGAAGCCTTTTTTCGGAACAACCATTAGCAAAAATTCGCAATTATAAACCTTCCCATTTTTCATTTAATGTAGATGGAGGAAGATGTGAAGTATGCGAAGGCGAAGGAACTATTACGGTTGAAATGCAGTTTATGGCCGATATTTCATTACCATGTGAGGCTTGTAATAGCAAACGATTTAAAGCAGAAACTCTAGAGATTTTATATAAAGGTAAATCAATTTCAGATGTTTTAGAAATGACTATTGATGATGCCGTTATTTATTTTAGTCAGGATGAAACTGAAAGAGTATGCAAGCGCATTATTGAGCGATTGAAGCCTTTACAAGAAGTTGGTTTAGGTTATGTGCAACTAGGACAATCGTCAAGCACTTTAAGCGGCGGAGAAGCACAACGTATTAAACTTGCTACGTTTTTAATTGGAGGAAGTTCAACCACTCAAACGTTATTTATTTTTGATGAACCTACAACCGGGTTACATTTTCATGATGTGGCTAAACTTTTAAAATCTTTTAATGCGTTAATTGATAGAGGACATTCAATTGTTGTGATTGAACACAATTTAGATGTGATTAAATGTGCAGATTGGATTATTGATATTGGTCCTGAAGGTGGCGAAGAAGGCGGAAATATAATTGCAGAGGGTACACCAGAAATTATTTCTAAAAATAAAATAAGTTATACCGCTAAATATTTAAAAGAAAAATTGTAGTGAAATTTATTTGAAATAGTTTCATCTCTATTTATACATTATAAATATATAGTGTCTTTTATTATTATTTAATAGATCTAAAATCATTCTCCCTAACAAGGTGTGCATTATTTTTTTGTGCCACACATCATTTGTTATTATGCTGAATGTGATTTAAAAAAAAGTGTTCATGAATTTACTTTGTGGACATTATTAAACTTTAAATTACGAAATCATGAAAGCAACAGCTGTAATGAATGCAGGCACATTAAAATACTGCACGAAAAAAAAAGAATCTTCTAAAGTTGAAAAACATATCAAAGATTTAAATCAGTTGGGCACCTCAACAAAATATATTTCTAAAAATGAAATTTATGGAGGTATAGAAAAACTTAAAATAAAATATTCAACAAAATATTTTTCATTTTTTTTACTATCACTGTTTTTATTAAGTCAAAATACCGAAGCGCAAACTGGCAAACTTGATCCAACTTTTAATACGGGTGGCTTAGGGGTAACAAGCGGCTCGGTTTTAACGACGCAAATTCAAACTGATGGTAAAATTATTTTAGGTGGTAGTTTTTTAACTTATAATACAACCTCAACTTTAACAAATATTGTTAGAGTTACTACAACAGGAACCTTAGACGCAACCTTTAATTCAGGTTTCGATAATACCGTAAATAAAATATTAATTCAGCCCGACGGAAATATTATAGTAGTTGGTAATTTTAATAAATGCAATGGCTCTGTGCGAAAAGGGATTGCAAGGATAAGCGCTGCAGGTACAATGGAATCAAATTCTACCTTTAATCCTGGTAATGGTCCAAATAATACTGTGTATGACGCTGCTTTACAATCTGATGGTAAAATAATTATAGCTGGAGGTCACACAAAATATGGTACAACTTTTATTAACAGAATAAATCGTGTAAATACTAACGGTACCTTTGATGCCACTTTTAATCCGCCCTCAGCAGCTGATAATACGATTTATACAATTGCCATACAAACAGACCAAAACATTATTGCAGGTGGAGCATTTACAACTTTTAATGGTGTGAGTAAAATTGGTCTTGTTAGAATTACACCAACAGGAACTGTTGATGCAACTTTTAATACAGGAACAGGAGTTACAAGTTCCCCTACTAACTCGGCAACTGCTGTTAGGGCATGTAAAATACAAAGTGATGGTAAGATACTAATAGGTGGTTTTTTTTCTGCTTACAGAGGAACTGCAAGTAAAAATATCGCAAGATTAAATTCAAATGGTTCAATTGATGCCGCATTTATTATTGGAACTGGACCTAATAACACTGTTAACACAATTAACTTGCAAGCAGATGGAAAAATTATTATTGCAGGCGAATTTACATCCTATAATGGAACACCATGTAATCATATTGCAAGATTGAATGTAAATGGTAGTATTGACAATACATTTAAACCAACATCTGGAGCAAATAACACAATTTATACTACAAGTTTTCAAACTGACAACAAATTAATAATTGGTGGGATATTTACAAATTATGATGGAGTTGCAACAGGAAGATTTGCAAGACTTTTAATGGCATGTTCAACGGTAACGGCGTCTGCCTCGCAAAACAATGTTACATGTAATGGTTTAAGTAATGGATCGGCAACAGTATCTGCTTCAGGCGGATTTAATTTTACATATTCTTGGACTCCAATTGGTGGAACTTCTAATGTTGCTAGTAGCTTAACTGCTGGCAATTATACTTGTGTTGCAACTAATGACTGTTTAAATTTTGCCTCTGCCACTTTTACAATTAGTCAACCATCTTCTATTACTTTAACTACTGGATCTATTAGAACTATTTGTGGTGGAAATACAGCTTCGCTCTTTGCAAATGCTGTTGGAGGAACAGGAACAATAAGTTATAACTGGATGCCAGGAAATCTCTTTGGAGGCAGTCAAACGGTTACTCCAAATACAAATACAATTTATACTGTTACAGCAACTGATTCAATTGGATGTATGAAAATCAATACACAAACAGTTATTGTACCTTGGATTTGTCCAGTTTCTTCAGTTCCATGTGGGAAATCTTATTCAAATTTTAATAACTATTCCACTTGTCAATTAATCTCTGGAGCAACAAATTATCGTTTCAGATTTTATGACAATAGCAATAATATGGTTGCTGAAAAAACTCAACCTTCAAATTACATTTATTACTATACAGTTGGTGGATTAAAATATAATACAATTTATAAATGGACAGTTTCAGTAGATAAAGGACTTGGCTTTGGACCAGAAAGCAATAATTCATGCAATATTACTTTTAATGCGCCAAAAACAATAGTTCCTTGCGGAAATTCATATTCAAATTTTAATACTTATACAACTTGTCAAATTGTTAATGGGGCAACAAATTATCGTTTCAGATTTTATAACAATAATGATAGTTTAGTTGCTGAAAAAACTCAACCTTCAAACTATATATACTTCAATACTGTTGGTGGATTAAAATATAATACAATTTATAAATGGACTGTTGAAGTTGAATATAACAATCCAATTTCAGGAATAATATTTGGCCCAGCAAGTTCTAATTCCTGCACAATTACTTTTAATGCGCCAAAAACAATAGTTCCTTGCGGAAATTCATATTCAAATATAAATTCATATACAACTTGTCAAATTGTTAATGGTGTAACAAATTATCGTTTCAGATTCTATGACAATAATGACAGTTTAGTTGCAGAAAAAATTCAACCTTCAAATTACATTTATTTCAAAACTGTTAGTGGATTAAATTACAATAAAACATATAAATGGACAGTTGAAGTTGAATTTAATGATCCAGTTTTAGGATTAATTTATGGCCCACCTAGTTCAAATTTATGTACACTTACTTTTAATGCCCCACAAACAGCAGTACCTTGCGGGCTTACATATGCAATTAATGGTTATTCTGGTTTGGCACCTATATTTGGAGCAGTTGGCTATCGCTGGACTTTTTACGATGCTAATACTAATGCATTTGTTGCAAGTAAAACAAATCCCACACAGTATATATATTTTAATACTGTTGCAGGCTTAACGTTTAATAAAGCATATAAATGGACTGTTGAAGTTCAATATTATAATGGAGTTTCAAATGTATTTGGGCCACCAAGCTCAAATTCTTGCACAATGAATTATGGAACACCTTCCGCAATAATTGCAAACGAATCAACAACTCAAAATGCTGTTGCTCGTTCATCAGAAAAATCAAATATAATTTATGACGACCAAATTTTAATTAATCTATTTCCTAATCCTACAAAAGATAAACTATTTGTAGAATCTTCGGAGGAAGTGCAATCAGTTAAAATTTATAATATAGTTGGAGCATTAGTTTTAACCACTAAATCTGCCTCCGAAATTAATTTGAGTGATCTTGAACTTGGGTTATACTTTGTTGAAATTGAAACCGAAAACACAACTAAGCATTTTGAAGTTATTAAAGAATAATTTAAATCTGCTCATTTAGTTTTCAGAGACCATCTTAATAGATGGTCTCTTTTTTTTTAATGTTTTCAAAAACCTATTAACAACGCTTTATAATTCTTTAAATTATTCCGACTTTTGATTTTTAGAAAAACCTTTCTAAAATCTATGCAACTAAAATATCACACAAAGCCAAAAGCCATTTTATTATTAGAAGATGGTAAAATATTTGAAGGCAAAGCCGCTGGTAAAATAGGCACAACTACCGGAGAAATTTGCTTTAATACAGGAATGACTGGTTACCAGGAAATTTTTACAGACCCTTCCTATTTCGGACAAATTGTAGTGATGAACAATGTTCATGTTGGTAATTACGGTATTGAAGAAAGTGAAGTAGAAAGTGATAGCATTAAAATTTCAGGCATGATTTGCAAGAAATTTAATGATGGCTTTTCTCGTAAACGTGCCCAACAATCGTTACAAGATTATTTTATAAACGATGGCGTTGTGGCAATTAGCGATGTGGATACAAGAGCTATTGTTCGTTATATAAGAGATAAAGGTGCTATGAATTGCATCATCTCCTCTGATAATGCTGATATCGATTCTTTAAAAGCTCTGTTAGCAAAAGTTCCTAAAATGGAAGGTTTAGAATTATCTTCTAAAGTAGCTACAACGATACCTTACAATTTTGGAGAAACAACCTCAGCCTATAAAGTAGCAGTTTTAGATTTTGGAGTTAAAAAAAACATTCTTCGTTCGTTAGCGCAAAGAGATTGTTTTTTAAAAGTATTCCCAATGAAATCATCTTTAAAAGAAATTTTAGATTTTAATCCTGATGGTATCATGTTGAGTAACGGCCCTGGTGATCCTGGTGTTATGAAAGATGAAATAGCTCTTATAAAAAGTTTGGTAGAAACAGGTAAACCCGTTTTTGGAATTTGCTTGGGACATCAATTATTAGCTCAATCTCAAGGTATTTCTACTTACAAAATGCATGCTGGTCACCGCGGTATTAACCATCCTGTGAAAAATATTATAACTGGAAAATCTGAGATTACTTCGCAAAATCATGGTTTTACGGTTAATGCAGATGATATTGCTAAAAGCCCGAGCATTGAAATTACACACATAAACCTAAATGATAATACCATTGAAGGAATTCGGATAAAAAATAAACCAGTTTTTTCAGTGCAATATCATCCTGAAGCTTGTCCTGGCCCGCTTGATTCTCGTTACTTATTTGATGATTTTGTGAATAATATAAAATTGAGTAAGGGAAATTAATAAATATATTAAACACAAATTTTTTATTGCATCTAATTAATAAAACTTGTTATTTATCGTACTTAAAGAATTTATTATAAATCTAAGATGATAGAATGTGCACGAAAATAGTAGTGAAGTAAGCGCTCTTTACTTAACTCTTTCTACGTATTCAAAAGTTTCAGTATTTATTTTTAATTTATCCCCAATTGCAATAAAAATAGGTACTTGAATTTTTACACCACCAGCCATTTCAGCTATTTTTAATGACTTACCTTTTACACCTTCTTCAGTATAAATTACTTCTAATTCAACATACTGCGGCAATAATCCACTTAAAGGCTTGTCGTTTTCATCAAAACGTATTTTTAAAATCATACCTTCTTGAAGAAATTGAATAGAATCTGCAAATAAAATTTTTGGTATGTGCAACTGTTCATAGGTTTCTTGATTCATGCACACCATAAAATCACCTTCCATAAAAAGATACTGCATTTCATTTTCTTCAACTCTAATTAAATCAATTTTTTCACCAGAGCGAAATCGTATCTCACTTTGCTTTCCAGTCTCTACATTACGACACTTTACTGAATAAATAGCATTTCCTTTACCTGGAGTAATATGATCATAATCCAATACTTGAACCAATTCATTGTTATATCTTAAAAATGCATTTCTTGAAAGATCTGAAGTTGTAGCCATAATACGATGTTGTTTTTAAAGAGGACAAGATAATGCCTTGAATTGATATAGGCAAAATTATATTTAATAAATAAGGTGGTATTTAATGCGGATAAATACTATGCTTAAATTTCGATTTGCAATCCATCATAAGCCAACTCAATAAATGCAGGTAGTTCTTTCGATACCTGCTCATGTAATCCCAATTGGTGAGAAATGTGAGTGAAATATGCTTTTTCAGGTTTTAATTCTTTCATCAAATCAATTGCTTGCTTTAAGGTAAAATGAGAAACATGTTCATGACGCCTCAATGCATTCACAACAATAATTTTTGAACCTTTTATTTTTTGTTTTTCTACTTCCGAAATATAATTAGCGTCAGTAATATAAGTGAAATCGTTTACTCTAAATGCTTTCACTGGCAATCTATAATGAATCACTTCAATTGGGGTTAACTCAATGTCCTTTATTTTAAAAGATTTGTCATCAATGGTATATAAATCAATTTCAGGAATTCCAGGGTATTTATCTTCAGAAAAAATATATGCAAATTCTCGTTTTATAGCTTCCTGAACCCTATCCGTTGCATAAACAGGCATTCTCATTTTATTGAAATAATTAAAGGACTTTACTTCATCTAGTCCAGCAATATGATCTTTGTGTTCGTGAGTAAAAACAACCGCATCTAATGTTTTTAATTGCTGCCGTAACATTTGCTGTCTGAAATCAGGACCAGAATCAATAACAACTGTTGCCATATCACTTTCTAATAAAATAGAAGTTCGTAAGCGATTATCTTTGGGGTTTTTTGAGCAGCAAACCTCACATTCACAACAAATAATTGGAACGCCTTGAGAAGTACCTGTGCCCAAAAATGTAACTTTCATGTTAATGTTGTTTTATAAGATAAAAAAACACTTCCTGATTTAATAAACCTAAAACCAATGTAAATAAAATACCAAACATAGCGCCCCAAAAATGCGCCTCATGCCCTATTCTATCAACGGCTCCACTTCCCGAATTACGTTTGCTCAAATAATAACTAATTCCTAAGTACAACACACCAAAAAGCCAGGCTGGCATTGGAATAAAAAAGAAACCTAATTGGGTCATTGGAGAACACGTTATAAAACAAAAAATAAGTGAATTCACAGCGCCACTAGCTCCCAAGGACGTATAATTTGGATTATTTTTATTTTTAAAATACTCAGAAATAGAGGACGCATAAATAGAACCTGTGTATAATAGTATATAAAGTGCCATGCCCATTCTATTATCAGGTTCACCAAAAGTGCCAGATAATAACGGTAATACTTGTTTTTCGACTATAGGGCCAAACATCCACAGCGCATACATATTAAAGGCAAGGTGAAGGAAATCTCCATGCAGAAAAGCATGGGATAGAAAACGATAATGCTGGTTGTATTGTTTAATTGAATATGGATGAAACAGATATTTATATTTAAT
>JBIKOX010000133.1:0-8553 GCA_044357775.1 Bacteroidia bacterium
TAAATCTAAATAATTAGTTTATTTTATGGCCTTAAATCTATACGAAAAACCTAATGAAAAGAAATTAGTGTGATTATAATTAACAATATCAAATCCACCTGAAGCATCAATCATAAAATCATCTGAAATTAAATACGTAAACCCACCATCAAATTTATTTTCAGAGAAGATTTTGTTTTGTGAATTCCCGAAAAATTCAACATAGCCTCCAATTTTATTAGTAATTGAAACGCCTGTTGTTAATGTGTATATAAAATTAGGATTTGAAGATTCTCCATCCCATTCGTATCCTAAATTATAACCAAATGAAAATCTATTTGATAAACTATGCTGCATCGTAAACCTAAACGCAGGTGCCAAGTAAGAAGTATTAAATGCTTTATAACCCGTTTTTGAGGTTGTAATATGGCCAATAAAAGATGTGAGAGGAATAATCCCATTTTCTTTGCATAAAATAGTTTTAAAACCAATTGTTATTGGTGAAATGCCAGTGTAAACATCAGTTCCTAGCTTTACAGAAATTAATTCAGAAATTAATCGTAATTCAAATTTATCATTAACGCCATATTTTAAAAGCATAGATGGATAAGAAAAAGCTTGCTCTCTTTCACTAACATTCTCAACTAAGAAACCATTTTCAATTTGAATGTATTTCTGAGGCACAATAAATGGGCATTCTGTTTGATCTGGTCTGTCTGTTTGAATGGGAGATAGCGTTTGGGCAATAAAGTAATTACAATAAAAACAAAAAGTAAACATTAAATACTTCATCAGTCTTACCTCCCTAACTTAAACCAACACTAAAGGAATATCTATTTTATGGCGCACGCTTTCTACTGTTGTTCCAAATAATATATCTTTAAAAGTTGTATGTCCATGAGTTCCCATTACTAATAAATCGCAGCCACTTAACAATTTAGGAATAACTATTTTAGGCCTTCCAAAACCTAAAATAACTTCGCAAATATAACCTTCTTCAATTAATTGATTTTTATATAGCTGCAAGTTATCGCTATCTTCCATTCGCTCATAATCATCTGTATTTTCACCATACATTACTGCATTGGTGCTTTCTAAAACATGTATTAAAATATAATTAGCCTGATTACCACCAAGCTGCAATGCTTTATTAATCGCTTTACTATCGCTACTACTAAAGTCCACAGTGATAGCAATAGTAGAATAGGGTTTTGGTGATTCAAAATTAATTTTAGAAACTTTACCATGAAACTGAGATGAAACGGAGTGTTTTGCTTTTTTAAATAAAGGTTCAAATGCTATGAATAATAAAATACCTAAACACAACATCAAAAACGGAATAACAATAATGCTAATCAAAAGCGAGTAGTCTGAATCTAATAACCATCCTTTTATTTTATTAAATAACATTTGACAATTTAAAAAGACAATAACTGAAACAGAAATCCAAGAAGCTATTTTTTGCCAGAGGGGAATTGCAAATTCGCCCATTCTTTTTTTATTGCTTACAAAGTGAATTAATGGGATAATAGCGAAACCTAATTGCAAACTCAATATTACCTGACTCAGCACTAGGAGATCTCCCGTTTTTTCTTCTCCTAAAAAATAAATCGTTAAAAATGCCGGAACTATAGCGATTAACCGAGTTAATAAACGTCTAATCCAAGGTTGTAATCGAAGGTTTAAGTAGCCTTCCATAATAACTTGTCCTGCTAACGTTCCGGTAATTGTTGAACTTTGTCCTGCGGCAATTAAAGCAATTGCAAATAATAATGGAGCTAGGGTGCTGCCCAACATGGGAGCCATCATTTTATGAGCATCTTGTATTTCGCTAACTTCAATGCCAGTATTAAAAAAAGTAGAAGCTGCAATAATTAATATAGCAGCATTTACAAATAAAGCTAAATTAAGCGCCACAGCACTATCAATAATATTAAAACGAATGGCTTTTTTTATTTCAAGAGGTGTTCTTTCAAACTGTCGTGTTTGAACTAATGATGAGTGTAAGTATAAATTATGCGGCATCACAGTTGCTCCAATAATTCCGATGGCTATGTATAAAGCATTTTCATTTGTAAAACCAGGAATTAACCCTTTAGAAATTTCAATCACATCTGGTTTTGCAATTAATAATTGTATAAAAAAAGAAACGCCAATAATGGCTACTAATGAAATGATAAATGCTTCAAGTTTTCTTATTCCCGCATTCAATAAAAATAATAAAACAAAACTATCAAGTACCGTAATGCAAACTCCTCCTAAAATTGAAATTGATGGAAATAATAAATGAATGCCGATGGCCATGCCAACTACCTCAGCCAAATCGCAAGCGGCAATGGCAATTTCGGCAAGAACATATAAAAAATAATTAATAAACTTGGAGTAATGATCTTTTGACGCTTGAGCCAAATCTCTTCCGGAAACAATACCTAAACGAACACAATGACTTTGTAATAACAATGCTATTAAATTGCTCATTACCAAAACCCAAATTAAACTGTAACCATATTTACTTCCACCCTCGATATCAGTAGCCCAATTACCAGGATCCATATAGCCAACGCTAATCATGTATGCAGGACCAATAAACGCTAATAATTTTTTAAAACCACCTCTATTTGAAGTATTTACTGAAGAATTAACTTCATCTAGCGATTTATGATTATTATTTGCCATTTTTTAAATGCACTAAAATATGAGAAGCAACTTGCTCACTCAAAAATTCATGAGTTTTACTGTTATTTATTGCAATCTTTAATGAACCATCATAATCATTAATAGAATCAATATTAATTGTATTTCCTAAACTCAAATTTAACGTAGTTAAATATTTTAAAAATTTAGTTTCGTGATTACTTACCCCCGAAAAAACATACGATTGTTTTTTGTTTGCATTGCTTAAAGGAATAGAATTCACAACACGCATATTCCCTTCCTTATCAGGTATTGCATCACCGTGAGGATCAAATTTTGGATTACCTAAAAAATCATCCAGTTTTTCAACCAGCTCATTACTATTAATATGTTCTAACTGCTCAGCAATTTCATGAACCTCATCCCATTTGAAGTTTAATTTTTTTACCAAAAAAACTTCCCACAACCGATGTTTACGAATAATAGTTAAGGCTATTTTCTTTCCTTTTACAGTCAGTAAAACACCATGATATTTTTTATAGGAAACAATTTTTTTATCAGCTAAGCGCTTTATCATATCCGTAACGCTTGCTGGCTGCATGGATAACTTTATTGCAATATCATTTGTAGAAACAGCTTTTGATTGATTTAACTCCTCTAATTTAAATATTGCTTTTATATAATTTTCTTCTGTAAACGAAGTTTCCATGACACAAATATAATAATTATATTAAGCTAAACAAATTTTTAGACTAATCTAAAAATTACGAACAATAAATTTATACAAGAATTTTACAGTGCAAATTTTTTATTACAGTTTAAAACTCAAAAAAGCCAAACAAAATTAATGTTTGGCTTTTAAATCTTAAAATTGGGTTCAATTCTTATGATTTTTTTATTTTCTTAACTCGAAATTATTTCCGAGATATACTCGACGAACCATTTCGTCATTTGCTAAATCTTCTGCAGAGCCTGATTTTATAACCTCTCCTGCATATAAAAGGTAGGTTCTATCTGTAATATTTAATGTTTCATGAACATTATGATCTGTTATTAAAATGCCGATATTTTTTTCTTTTAATTTGCGAACTACACTTTGTATATCTTCAACAGCTATTGGATCTACACCAGCAAATGGTTCATCTAATAAAATAAATTTTGGGTCAGTTGCTAAAGCTCGAGCAATTTCTGTCCGTCTTCGCTCTCCTCCAGATAATTGATCCCCTAAATTTTTACGAACATGATGCAATGCAAATTCATCCAATAAACTTTCTACTTTATGATTTTGTTCAGCTTTAGTTAATTTTGTCATTTCCAAAACCGCTCGCAAATTGTCTTCAATACTTAGCTTTCTAAACACAGACGCTTCTTGCGGTAAATATCCTACGCCTAATTGTGCTCGTCTATACATGGGTTCACTGGTAATATCTTTATTATCTAAAAATATTTTTCCAGAGTTTGGTTTTACCATTCCAACAATCATATAAAAAGAAGTTGTTTTACCTGCACCGTTAGGGCCAAGCAATCCTACAATTTCGCCTTGTTGAACTTGAACACTAACGTTATTGGCAACGGTACGATTTTTATATTTTTTTACTAAATTTTCCGAACGAAGTATCATCTGCATTAAAATAATGTCAATCAAATATAAACAAAGATATGCGATTGAAATGACAAAAAGTGTGAATGCACTAATTGGTTTTTTTAATAAATCTTATTCCTAAAAACAAATTAAAACGCTAATTGAAAACCGAATTTTACTCCGAAATTTTCAATTGTTTTTTGTCGATGATAAGTAGATCGCCATAAAGCATCAATTCTAAATACTTTAAAGATATTCTCAACGCCCGCGCTAACTTCAACGTAAGGTTCGTTGCCCAATGCACTTAAAGTTTTTGGGAAAATTAATGTACTCGTGTTTTTTTGAGTTACACTTCCCCACAATGCTTTGCATGTTACAACTTCTCTCCATTTTAATTTTTTAATTAATGGCAACTTGTTAAATAATAAACCTTCAAAATGATGAAATAAACCTACTGATGCATATTGGTCGCTCGCAAATTCATAATACTTCATCATGTTAAACGACATATAATCATAAACATAGGTTTCGTTACCACCGTGCAATTCCATTAAAGGATAGGGTACGATTCCAAAAATTTTGCCTACTTCGGCAGTATAATCTGTGTATCCTAATAAAGAAATTAAACGAACGCGGTCACTCAAATTTAAAACTACTTTTTGGTAAT
Source organism: Bacteroidia bacterium (assembly GCA_044357775.1). Lineage (GTDB taxonomy): Bacteria > Bacteroidota > Bacteroidia > B-17B0 > Aurantibacillaceae > UBA4416. The sequence goes on from JBIKOX010000133.1 coordinate 4,863, forward strand.
CATACTCGCCACGAAATGCATTTTGCAGCGATTTGGCATAATTAACTTGCATAACTGGCCATTTGGTTCCTAAACTAATTCTGCTAAAATCGCCACTGATATATTTTTCTTTGTAAGCAAATCTTACATTTAACCGAACTTCTGTATTTCGAATATTTTCTTTAGTGGCAACACCACCATCATTTTTATAATACGTATAAGTATTAGCAATGAGAGGCGTAATAGTTCGACCAGATAAAGTAACTTTTGATGTTAAACCTTCCATCCATTCTCTTTCATACCATGCCTCTGTTTTGTCAACTCGCGTTAAATTAGTTAACGGGCTTGTTCTAAAGAGTGAGGCAAAAAGGTTGTCTTGAGAAAATCCATTTTGACTTTGACCTAAAATCTCATAATCACTTTTGTATGTCATTCCTACGAGTTGCCGGTGCGGTTTTTTAGAAATAAATGTTTTAAAGCCCAAGCTATATTTAAATTTTTCGTCGCTAAAGCCATAAGCAACATAACCGTTTAACTCATACCACTTGCTAAATTTACTACTTGTTCTACCACCAAATCTAACTCGCAAACCTTCTACTTTGTTGTAACTAACTAAATTAAAATAGGGTCCAATTTCAAAATTATTTACCACTTTATAACCCGATACAAAAATGGTTAGTACATCTACCCAAGTTTTATATATAGGCAAACTTTTGATTGTGTCAATCATATGATAAATTTTCTTTTCGCGCAAAGACAAACTATCATGCCTGTTGCTATCCCAGAAATCATCCGATTGCTTTGATGCGCCATCCTCAACAATAATTTTATCACCTAGCTCATAAAATTTAGTATCCTTTGGCTGATTAATGATAAAATTCTTATAAGATGTAGTTTTTCGTCCATAAATACCTACCTGATTTTTGCTTAATGCAAAATCAATAATTAATCGATCTTTTGAAAGCATCCAAGTACTATCAATATGCATAAATTCTTGAATGACATTAGCAGCATTTATAAAATTAATATTTGCTTCTTTAGGAATACTCATTTCAATTCGTTTTACCGCCCAAGTGCTATCAGAAATCCACATATTTCCACTAAAACATAATTCTTGAGGACGCTTAGATTTAAATCTAATTTGATAACAGCGTGTGCTACCGATAAACAAACTATCTTCTAAATAATACTTGTAATAAAATAAACCGTTATCAGAAATGGGGCTTACAAAATCTTTACCAAAAACTAAAATGTGGTTGTCATAAATGTTGATATTTTGATACATGTCGCCCATTACAGATGTGACGCTTGTGTTTTCAATTCCCGTTATTTTACTTGCTCTAATAACTTCTTTTTTTAAGGTAGGATTACTGCGATAATAAATATCTGAAATTGCTTCAGTGATAAAAATTGGCAGCGAAGGTTTTTCTCCAGAGTTTAAACTATCTACATTATCAAATACAAATTTTATTGGTTTAAATATTTTCTTTTCACGCATCTCTTTTGGAATGCGATTTAAATCAAATTCAACTTTGTTATATGTTTCATATTGATACGCATCCAATGTGCGTTTATTATTATATTGTTTATTTGCAATTACATTTCTAATGATTCTATGTGCCGGATTTTCGCCAGCTTTTACAACTACTTCTAATAAATTAACGCCTTCTAAAATCATAGGCATATTTACTGTTTGATTTTCTCCACGTTTAATTGGTCGCACCAATTTTTTATAACTAACATAGGATGAAACAATAGAATCGGCCAATTTAGAAGTGGTAATAGAATAATTTCCGTCAAAATCTGTTGTCGCGCCAACGGTTGTTCCTTTAATTAATACAGGTACAAATGGCAATGCCTCTTTGGATTCTGCATCAAACACTTTACCGGAAATTGTATAATTTTGAGCAAATGAATTTAAACTGATAAAAGTTACTAGTAAAAAACTATAAAATGGTAACTTAGAATTCATTAATTTTTAGTAGGTTTAAAAGTAGCAATTAGTTGTAAAATCTTCAACTTTATTTTATTAAAGTTGTTTATACTTGTTGTACATAAATTTTACAATGCCCAATTCATCTGTTCGTTTTTATAAAGAATAAAACTTAACACTATCAATCTATAATCAATAATTTCATTTAAATGTTAACAATAGATCCAAAAGAAACGCCAATCCAATTATTGCATCAGTATTTATTAGGAGCAGTTGGCCCGAGACCAATTTGTTTTGCTAGCACAATCGATGCTAAAGGAAATCATAATCTTGCTCCCTTTAGTTTTTTTAATGTATTTAGTGCCAAACCGCCCATTGCTATTTTTTCTCCAAACCTAAGTGGCAGAACAGGCCAAGCAAAAGATACGCATTTGAATATTAAAGAGGTTCCTGAGTGCGTTATTAATATTGTAAATTATAATATGGTTCACCAAATGAGTTTGGCAAGTAGCCCATTTAAAAAAGGTGTAAGTGAATTTGAGAAAGCTGGATTTACTCCCATTGATTCTGATTTAGTTAAACCAATGAGGGTTAAAGAAAGTCCAGTGCAACTAGAATGTAAAGTTTTTGAAGTAAAAGAAATTGGAAATTGCAATTTAGTAATGTGTGAAATTGTAAAAATACATATTGATGAATCTGTATTAAACGAGCAGCATTTAATTGACCAGCAAAAAATAGATTTAGTGGCGCGTATGGGAGGCAATTGGTACTGCAGAGCTCATGGTGATGCATTATTTGAAATTGAAAAGCCTATTACAACCATTGGAATTGGCTTTGATAACATACCCGTTTCGATAAAATCAAGTACTGTTTTAACCGGAAATAACTTAGGGCAATTAGGAAATATTGAGGCTTTACCAACACACGATGAAGTTGAACACTTCAAAAAAACAATGACAATTTCCTTTACAAATGAAACTGAAAAACATCACTACGCAAAGACTTTGCTAGAAATGAATAAGGTGCATGAAGCGTGGTGCATTTTATTAAGCTAACTAAAAATTGACCACGAATTTTAAATAATTAAACAGCCATTAGAATTAAATCCTAATGGCTGTTTAATTAATAAAGACTGACTTTAATAGAAATAATGTTATAAGCTAGTATTTATTAATGCTTAGATTCTTCTGAATGGGCTCCTTCCGCATGACCAGCAGGAGCTGCATGTCCATGACCCGCCTTTAAATCTTGCTGTTGCTTTATTAGAAGTGGGTCAACAGTGGTTCTATTTTGTTTATCCCCACTATAAACACCTTCATCCAAAATAATAAAGATACCGTAAGAAATGAAAATGATATAAGGGGCTAAAATTGCATATTTCATAAATGTTCTTTCATGACCTAAATGCATAAATGCCATTACAATAAAACCTGCTTTTAAAACGGTTAAACCAATAAATAAAACTTTAAGGCCCAAAGTGCCACTCCAACCTTTGCTTGGTGCCATTGAACCAACTACTAATTCAAAAATAGTAATTGCCAACATATACCAAAACACTCTCCATAATGTTTTTCTTATTTTTTTTCCTTCTTCGTCGCTATGGTGCGCTAATGTTTCGTATGATGGGTAATCGTCGTTAAATTCTGACATAATTAAAAGTGATTAGTGATTAGTTAAATAGTGATTAGTTATTTTATGTTATGAAATAATTACAATAAGTAGAAGAAGGTAAATACAAATACCCAAACTAAATCTACAAAGTGCCAATATAATACTAAC
>JBIKOX010000012.1:0-28285 GCA_044357775.1 Bacteroidia bacterium
TAAAGCTTCATAATCGAAGCTGTCTTTTTTATTTTCCATTTCTTAAACCGTGTGTTAAAGTTCTATTATTTTTGAACTTGACACAGTTTAATTTACATCCTCATTCTATTAGCCTGAATAGTTTCTGCTACGCCTCCTTCTTTTGTGTATTTTAAAAAGTCCTTTGTGAAATGTTCTACATTGTACTTATAACTGTACCTATCAACTTTTTGTTTTTTTGTAATTAACTGTTGGTAGTGATATTCAGTATTTATAGTCAATGTGCCATCTTCATCTAAAAACCAATCTCCTGGTATTATAGAACCGCTTAAAAGTGTTTCTGAATATTTTCCACCTTCTTTAAATTCAATAATATTACCCTTATCAGTTTTCCATTTGCCAGTTAAATTCTCCTTAGCCACAATTGTCTTTATTTTTTCCGACTTAACAACATCTTTTATTTCCTCTTTAACAATCTCTTCTTTTACCTGTGAATTCAATTCCACACCAATATTTTTAGCACATTGCGTCAACATAGCCTCTTTTATTCTCTTAATTTCAATATCAATTTTTGCTTCAAAATCAGTTTTAATATATTTTTTTGTTGTCTCCTCCAAATAACATAAGCAAATACTTTCCTTTTGTTCACCACTAATAGTTTTATATTTTGTTGTGTAACTCATGCAATCAGAATATAGATTATTTCGATCGTCTTTAGTCCAATTTGAGCTTTGCGCATTGGATTTAATTATACCTAAGCATAAAATTAAAAGTGTAATTTTTTTCATAATAAATAAATTTTATTGTTTTTTAGTACAAACTTACAATAAATTATAAAATAGTGAAATATAATTCACTATTATTTTTTTTAAGTGCCACAATTTTAAGGCGTGGCAAATAAAAAAGATATACTTTCAATTGTGGGTAGTAATATTCGAAAAATAAGAATATCACAGAAGATGTCTCAAAATCAATTAGCTTATGAAACTGGCATTACCAGGGAATTCATAAATAAAATAGAAACTGGTAAATATAATATCTCAATAAAAAACCTTGAAAAAATAGCGCAGATTCTCGAAATTGATATTAAAAATTTATTAGAAAATTAATATTCTACCTCAACAACAATTGGTGCAACAATAAATTTCTCAATTAGCTTTTCAATTTTAGGAGTCAGCTCATTTGTAAAAACTAAATGTTGGCACTTAGGTAAACTTAAAGCAAGTCTATCTATTTGCCCTTGCAAACCATTTTTAATAATCATCTCTGCATCATCAATGACAAATAATTTTATTTTATTCAAATTAAAGTTCTTTCGAAAATAAATTTCTAGTACACGCTTTGCAGTTCCAATTACGATATCTGTTCCAAAATAAATAGCTTCCGTTTGTGCATCTATTTTTCCTCCTTCAAAAACTACCTCAGCTCTTAAATCTGTATCATGTGAAAATAATTTAAATTGCTCTTTCATTTCTAAAGCCTTTAATTCATCAGACACAATAATTAAAGCACGAGGAGCATCCTCAAATGCTCGTCCTAATTTTTGAATAGCACTAATAATAATGGTTGAACTTTTCCCACAACCTTGCGGACCAGTAGCAATGATATCAGATCCGCCATTTATTTTTGGAATACTTTTTAATTGAATTTCTTTTGGTTCTACAAAACCATTTAAAGTTAATGCTGCAGCTAACTGCTTATTTAATTTTTTGGTGAACATAGCTTTAATTATCTATTTATTCCTCTTTTATTTAAAGCTTCTTGATAGGCCTTCGCATTTTTTTGATGGACTCGGTAATCATCAGTGAAACATGAATATCCGCTAAAATCAGAATTAGCACAAAAGTAGGTATAATTATGCTTTGTATAATTTAAAACTGCCTCAATAACAGAAGTATTTACCAAACAAATGGGGCCAGGTGGCAGTCCTTTATAACGATAAGTATTATAGGGCGAGTCAATTTCTTTATCAACTGATAATACGCGTTGTACATCAAAATTAGCATTAGCAAAAACAATAGTAGGATCAGCCTGCAATTTCATATCCTGCTTTAATCGGTTTATGTATACTCCAGCTATTTTTTGTTGCTCAGATTTAATACTACTCTCGCTTTGAACAATAGACGCAAGTGTTATAATCTCGGGGACAGCGTAACCTGAGGATTTTGCCTTGGTGGCATTTTCTTTTGTCCAAACTTCGTTGTATGATTTTTTTAATAAAGCAAAAAAATCATCTATATGTGTTGTCCAATTTAATTCATAGGTTTCTGGCACAATCAATGCCATAAAGTTTTCTGAATTTAGTCCATACTGTTCAGCTAAAATGTTATCATTTGAGCAATACTCTTGTAACTCACGTTTTTCAATTTCAAGTTTTTCAGCAACATAATCAATAAATTGTTCTTTAGTTCTAATTTGAGAATTTAAAAATAATTTTACTTTTTCTTGCTTCGCATTAATTATCGATTTAATAATGGATCGATTGCTCATCTTTGCATCAATCCTATATTTACCCGGATTGATATGACTTTGTAAGTTCATACTTTTGGCCAACCACTCAAAACTAAGACGATCAGCAATAATATTTTGAGCATATAATTCTTCTAATACATCATCCATTGTGGCATTACTTTTTATGTAGATATATGTAAATTTTTTGCCATTTAAGTGAACATTGCTTTTAAAAATATTTTCATAAACCCAAAATCCACCACCTGCTAATGCAACAAGAATGAGCAAATAAATTATCTTTTTAAATATTCCTCCTTTAGATTTTGACATTATCTTAAAAAAATGCTTATTTGATATTTATAACTAATAATAAACTTTTATAAATTAGATAAGATATGTAATTCTTTTAATTGTTCATCGCTAATTTCACTAGGACTATCAATCATTACATCACGTCCCGAATTATTTTTAGGGAAGGCAATAAAATCTCTTATACTATCACTTCCTCCAAACAACGAACATAATCTATCAAAACCAAAAGCTAAACCACCGTGCGGTGGTGCACCAAATTCAAAAGCATTCATTAAAAAACCAAATTGTTTTTGAGCTTCGTCTTTTGTAAATCCTAGTAAATCAAACATTTGTGCTTGCAACGCTTTATTATGAATACGAATACTGCCACCACCTACTTCTACTCCATTAATTACTAAATCGTAAGCATTAGCTCTAACCGCGCCCGGATCTGTTTTTAGTAATTCAAAATCTTCGGGATTAGGAGAAGTAAAGGGATGATGTTTTGCATGCCAGCGACCTGCTAAAGATGCTAATAAATTAGGGTCTCCGTCATTCCATTCTAATAAAGGAAAATCAATTACCCATAATGCTGAAAATTTCGTTTTATCTCTTAAGCCCAAGCGAGTACCCATCTCTAAACGTAATTCGCTCATGGCTTTGCGAGTTTTCTCTTCTAATCCTGCTAGTACTACTATTAAATCGCCAGGCTGTGAGCCACAAGCAACAGCCCATGCCTTTAAATCTTCTTCATTATAGAATTTGTCAACGCTTGACTTAATTGTTCCATCAGCATTGTGGCGCGCATATACTAATCCGGTTGCTCCAATTTGTGGACGCTTTACCCATTCTGTTAATTCATCTAACTGTTTGCGAGTATAGTCAGCTGCACCTTTAGCACAAATTGCTACAACTAATTCTGCGTCGTCAAATACTTTAAAGTTTTTACCTGATGTTACTTGTTTGAAATCAACAAATTTCATCTCGAAGCGAGTGTCAGGTTTATCGTTACCATAAAATTGCATCGCATCTGCATAGGTCATGTGCGGCACAAATGGCATATCAATATTTTTGACTGATTTAAACAAGTGACGCACTAAACCTTCAAATGTATCTAAAATGTCTTTTTGTTCCACAAAGCTCATCTCGCAATCTATTTGTGTAAACTCAGGCTGCCTATCAGCACGTAAATCTTCGTCACGAAAACATTTGACGATTTGATAATATCTATCAAAACCACCCACCATTAATAATTGCTTAAAGGTTTGCGGCGATTGCGGTAAAGCATAAAACTGTCCGGCATTCATGCGACTTGGAACTACAAAATCTCTGGCACCTTCAGGAGTCGATTTAATTAAAACAGGCGTTTCAACTTCTAAAAAATTTAATTTATCTAAATAGTTGCGCGTTTCAATCGCCATGCGATGACGCAACTCTAAATTTTTACGCACTTCATTTCTACGTAAATCTAAATAGCGGTATTTCATGCGTAGTTCATCCCCACCATCTGTATTATCTTCAATTGTAAACGGAGGAGTAATTGATTCATTTAGAATTTTAAATTCTTTAACCAGTATTTCTATTTCTCCAGTAAGATTGTTTTTGTTTTTACTTTCACGTTCAATAACAGTTCCTGTAACTTGTATTACAAATTCACGACTAACACTTCGGGCATGCGCATTCATTTCCTTATCTACATCTTCATTAAATGCAAGTTGCGTAATGCCATAACGATCTCTTAAATCAATAAAGGTTAAGCCTCCTAAGTCGCGTGATTTTTGAACCCAGCCACTTAATGTAACTTGTTTGTTAATGTCTGATAAGCGTAATTCGCCGCAAGTATGTGTACGTAACATAATAAAAAATTAAGCTTCTAAATTACCTAAAAATGCTGAGCAATAGAAACAAAAAACCCGATTAAAATTAATCGGGTTTTATTTATTTTGACAAAAATAACTCCTCTGCTTTGTCCCAATTCACAATATTCCACCAATTTGAAATATAATCCACGCGTTTATTTTGATATTTTAAATAATAAGCATGTTCCCAAATATCTAATGCTAATAATGGTTTTCCTTTTTCTGAAGCCACTTCCATTAATGGATTATCTTGATTTGGCGTGGTAGTAATTTTTAGTTTCCCGTCTTGTTCAATAAGCCAACACCAGCCACTGCCAAATATTTTTGTAGCCTTTTCGGTAAACTCTTTTTTAAAATTTTCAAACGAATTGAAATCTCTAATTATTAATGTAGCTAATTTTCCCGAAGGTAAATTTTCTTTTGAAGTAGGATTTGGTTTCATTAATTGCCAAAATAAACTATGATTATAATGTCCTCCACCGTTATTACGAATAGCTAAATCAGCTTTAGAAATAGTTTTAAAAGAATCTTCTAAAACAAATTTATCCGCCGAATTTTCTATTGCTTTATTTAATTTATCAATATATGCCTGATGATGTTTTGTATGATGAATTGTCATAGTTTGCTCATCAATAAACGGTTCTAACGCATTGTATGCATAAGGAAGGTTCGGCAATGTAATTTTTGTATTTTGGACACTCTGCTCGCCTAATTGCTCAATTACATTTAATTGTTCATTGCTTACCAATTTAGTAGCGATGCCTGAAAGGCCTATTAATCCTAATTTTTTAAAGAAATCTCTTCTATCGCTCATCTTAAAATTGAATTAATACTTGATTTTTTTCTACAGCAATTCCTTTGTTGACGGTAATTTTTTTTACTATTCCGTCGGTTGGTGATTTTAGTACATTTTCCATTTTCATAGCTTCCAAAACAATTAAAGGATCTCCTTTTTTTATTTCTTGTCCTTCAGTAACTAATATAGTTAAAACCATTCCTGGCATAGGCGCTTTAATATCATTCACTTTCTTCGAAGCTAAACTATCTAAACCTAAACTATGAAGCAAATCATCATATTTATCTTTGATATTGAGCACATAAGCTGTATTATTTATTTTTACAACTAATTGTTTTTCTTCAGGAAGTTGCCTTACTATTTCTAAATTATAGGATAAGTTATCTTTTACCATATGGTAAACTCCCTCTCTAATTTTTATAATATCTGCAGAAAATTCTTGCCCATTTAAAATTCCTGAAAGGATTCCGTTGTTCTGATTGAGTTCTGCTTTAAACTCACTATTTCCATTTACTTTAACCGTATACATATCACAAAAATAGCTTTAAATTAGGTGAAAAAAAAACGCCTCGAATACTATTCGAAGCGTTTTTCTGTTTTCTACTAAAATTACTTTTTAACAAATTCTTTCATCTTATTATCAAAGTTTAAAAAATAACCGCCTTTAGATAGGTTTGAAGCATCCAATGATGAACCAAAACCTCTTTTTACCACATTTCCATATTGATCATAAACTTCGTACATAGTTTCAATAGGTTTATCACCATTAACAAAATTAATTCCTTTTTGAACCTTAATTGGCGCAAATGTAATTTCTGGTACTTCTGAAATAAAATCTACAGGTTTTGAAAACCTTGGCTGACCGCTGAAATCTATTTGACGCACTCTAACCTGGTTTTTTCCAGAATGAGGGGCCACTTTAAAAGAATAATTATTAACAATAGGAGTTCCGTTTCCCTCAACCTCGCCAACTTTTATCCACTTATTCCAGCGAAATTGTTCTATTGCAAATGACAATTTTCCGGATTCGGATTGAGTAGACCATTTAAGTAAACCATCCTTATCAGCTATCATAGTAACGATTTCAAATGTACTTTTAGGTTTTAAAACTTCGGGGTTTAATACTTTGGGCTTACAATTTTCTTTGTGTTTTATTTTAACCTCAACTTTTTCTCCAAGCACTAATTTATGCGCCCTAAAATCAATCTCAAACGCACTAGAATTAGTTTCATCGGTACTAATATTTCCATTAATTAAAACCTCACTAACACAAAAACCTACACCAATGCTGTTAAAGGGATTCTGAACATATAGATTTTTACCTTGATAATTTCCTTCTAAAATAATCACACCTCCCTGAGATAAGCCCTTGTAAAGGAAAATACTTAAAAGTACTACAATTAGGTAAAATTTATTCATAGGGTTTTAACAAATTAACACAAGTGTTAAAAGTCATGCAATATTAAAACGATATTTATGAAAAACAAAATATTAAAGACTTTTTTATTCAAATAGAAATACTATAAATTTTATGGGTAATACGAGCGCCAGAATCTGAAAATCTTGAAAATAAATATGTTGGCGAAAATTAATTTTCAAAAGCATAATTGTTGCATAAATTTATATATTTATGAACCATTTTTAAATCATGTCAGATTACTATTCAATATTAGGCGTTTCAAAAACGGCAACCGCAATTGAAATTAAATCGGCATTCAGGAAATTAGTAAAGATTTATCACCCAGATAAAAACCCAAATAACCCAAATTCAAAAAAAATATTTGAAGATATATTAAAGGCATACAACACGCTTATCAATCCAAATTCGCGAAAACGATATGATATGTTAATGGAGCCGGGAAAAATAGTTGTGAAAAGTCATCCAAATCAATCTCGGCAGCGAGGACAAAAAGAATGGTCGGTAAATGACGAAGAATTAAAACGAAGAGACTACTACAAAAAACAATATCAACAAGCAGCTAAATCAAATAAAGCAGATTCCTCGAAACAAACTTATAATGACTACAAGTATATTTTATTTGCAATGCCTGTGGCCGTTGCGCTGCTTATGTTAATTATTACAATTTTAAGTTCGGAACCAGAAACAAATTTTAATGCTTCAGCAAAATCTGCAAAAAAAACGCTACAAATTCAAAATAGCAGTAAGTGGGAAGTATTAGTTGTAGTATTTGACAAAAACACCAATTCATACATTAACCAAGCTACTATAAAAAATTCTAATCCATTTGACCTAAATTTACTATCGCAAACGGAGCTTTACTTTAAGTGTGTTCTGGGCAGAAACCTTAGTGGTAACAAGGTGGAATTTACTAAAAATCATATTACCGGATTTGATAGCATTGTTCAATACCAAAACTATAAAACACTGCCTCTCTTATTTAATAATGACTCTGTAACAAAAGTAGATATTTCATTTATTGAAGAAGATGGCTCGCCAAACAACAACTATATTAGTAATGAGCTTGATTTTTTTGAAAAATAAACATGCTAAAAACAACACTATTTAAAAAAGGGACTGTCACTTTTTCTGATACTGGAAAAGGAAGAGTGGTAGTTTTATTGCACGGATTTTTAGGATCGCACCAAATATGGGAAAGTACCATACAGAGCCTTTCAAAATATTTTAGAGTTATTGCCATTGATTTACCGGGACATGGAAGCACTGATTGCTTTGGCTATGTGCACACTAGCGAATTAATTGCAAAATGCGTAAAAAGTGTGCTCGATAATTTACGTTTAAAGAAATATGTGCTAATTGGCCATAGCATGGGAGGTTATGCAGCACTAGCCTTTGCCGATATGTATCCAGATAATTTAAGGGGCTTATGCTTATTTCATTCAACTTCTTACGCAGATAGTGATGAAAAAAAAAGGGATAGAACACGCTCAATAAAAGTGGTAAAAGCAAATCACAAAATTTACACAACAGAAGTGATTAAAAATTTATTTGCCACAAAAAATATAAAATACTTAAAAGAAGAAATTGCTTTTGCGAAAAAAATAGCCAAAACGGTTTCAAAACAATCCATTATCGCATCCTTAGAAGGCATGAAAGATAGACCAAATCGTGATATTATTTTGGGAATGGCTCATTACCCTATTATGATGGTAATTGGAGAATTAGATAATGTTTTATCTCCAAAGCAACTACTAGAACAATCAGAATTAATAAAAGATAAATACGTTTTATATTTAGAGCATGATGCACATATGGGATTTTTAGAAAGCCCGAGAGTTTGCAATGCTGCTTTAAAGAAATTTTTAAGAATATGTTTTAAATAACGCAAATAATAAATGAAACTAAAATTTTTAATAGCTCAACAAAGTGATTTAGATAGAATTGTATCAACCTACAATTCCACTGTTGCCTCTCGCCTAGTAACTGCTGATTTAGAGCCTGTTTCTTCAGCAAGTAAACAATCTTGGTTTAATGCACATGATGAAAATCGGAGGCCGTTATGGATTGTTGTATTTGATGAACAGTATTGCGGGTGGATGAGTTTTAATTCCTTTTATGGCAGACCTGCCTACGATGGAACTGTAGAAGTTAGTATATATTTAGAAGAAAGTGCCAGAGGAAAAGGCCTTGGAAAAGCTTGCTTAGAAAAAGCGTTTGATAGTTGTAACGAACTGAAAATTAAAACACTCTTGGGATTTATTTTTGATCATAATGAACCTAGCCTGCAGTTATTTTATAAAATGGGTTTTGAAAAATGGGCTCATTTACCAAAAATTGCTAATATGATTGATGCCGAGCGAGGATTAATAATTTTAGGAAAGCGCATTCACTAATTGATAAACAATCATATTAAAATTGTCAGTTCGTTTGTTGTTCTGTCATAGTATTTGCAATTGGCACTTTACTTGACATCATGTATTTAAAAATAAGAAATTATGTTTGATCCAATTTTATTAATTATCAGTATTGTGTTTATGGGCATTGGTATGCTTGTAAGTAGTCGTTTAAAAAACAAATTTGCAACCTACTCACGCGAACTATTGAGCAGTGGTTTTTCAGGCAAAGACATCGCAAAAAAAATGCTGAATGACAATGGCATCTATGATGTTACAATTACTGCTATTGATGGGCAATTAACTGACCATTACAATCCGATTAATAAAACTGTTAATTTAAGTAGTGCTGTTTATAATGGTCAAAATGTTGCAGCAGCAGCCGTTGCTGCTCACGAATGCGGACATGCAATTCAGCATGCTACAGCATACCAGTGGTTAACTATGAGAAGTGCATTAGTTCCAGTGGTACAAATTAGTTCAACAATCATGAATTTTTTAACCTTTGGTTTAGCTTTTGTAGCATTTATGATCCCCAATTTAACAAATGCGATGCTGCTACTATTTATTGTTTTGCAAAGCATTATTACATTGTTTAGTATTATCACTTTACCTGTAGAGGTGGATGCTAGTAAAAGGGCATTAGCTTGGTTAGATAATTCGGGGATTACAAGAGGTCAAGAAAATGCCGATGCGAAAGATGCTTTAAAATGGGCAGCTTATACGTATTTTGTCTCTGCACTAGCTTCAATAGCTACTTTAACTTATTACATCTGGAGATTTTTAGGAAATAACAGAAATAACGACTAATGCTAATAAATTATTTCTTATTCATCAATTCTGTTTGAACACGAATAGACTCCTCGTGTAATAACTGACAAATTTTTTCGGTATGTGCTCGGGGAATTCCCAATTTTTCTGCCCACTGCGAGCGGCTTCTTAAAATTTCCTGCCAACGTTCGAGTTGAAAAATAGTTAAATCATGCTCTTTTTTGTAAATCCCAATTTGCTCAATAACAGACATCCGTTTTTTTAATACATTAATTAACTCATCATCAACTTCATCAATCATTTTTCTAAACTGACTTAATTTATCTATACATTCTGGGTTTTTTGAAAAAGACTGCCGATAAATTAAGTCGACTAAAATTTTGTTTAAAGCGTCAGGTGTTAGTTGTTGTTGCGCATCACTTAATGCAACATCCGGGTTAATATGCGACTCTATCATTAAGCCGTTCATGCCCAAATCTAGTGCTTTTTGTGCCACATGCGGTATTAACTCTCTGTTGCCACTAATGTGACTTGGATCGCAAATAATAGGCAATTCTGGCAAAATAGTTTTTAATTCAATGGCTAACTCCCACATTGGTTTATTGCGGTATTTTGTTTTTCCGGCGTAATGAAACCCTCTGTGAATGGCAGCTAATTTTGTGATGCCTGAATTTGAAAACCGCTCAATGGCTCCTAACCATAACTGCACATCTGCATGAATTGGATTTTTTATGAAAACCGGAATATCAACACCTTTAACGACATCAGCAATTTCCTGCACGCTAAAAGGATTTCCTGTCGTTCTTGCGCCAATCCATAAAACATCAACACCATGTTTCAACGCTAATTCAGTATGCTGCGCATTCGCTACTTCAACTGTTGTTTTTAAACCATATTGCTTTTGCACTTGAGTTAACCACTCTAACCCTCTTTCTCCAACGCCTTCAAAAGCATTAGGTCGAGTGCGCGGCTTCCAAATACCTGCCCTAAACAATTTAATGCTTTCGTTTTGAGAAAGCTCTTTGGCTGTCTGCAAAACCTGTTCTTGGGTTTCTGCACCGCAAGGACCAGCAATAATCAAAGGCTCGTTTGGTTTTGTAATCCAATTATGTAGAGGTTCTATATTCACTTTATAGAATACAAAGTAAAGGAAAATTGATGAAGTATTTTAAAAAAATGTATTTCTTCTTAAAAATTAAGACTAGGTAATTGCGAGCAAACTCTTTCCAATAACATAGTGATGATACGCTTAACTACTTCTTTTTTATTTTCGAGATAAAAGGCAAGTTCCTCATCTGTAAAATATCCAATCACAATTCCGGTAAAAAGTTGTTTCAGTTGTAAATTAGCTTTTACAATTTCGTGAATCCGTTCCGTTTTTTTATGATCGGTTAAGTTTTTTACAACTATTTTATGTTCAGCTAAATGATTATTAACTAATGCTATTATAACATCATTTTGAAATTTAAGTATTGGTCTTAAAGTAATGCTTTGAAAAATTTCAAAGTCGGTTGATTTTGAGTTATCAATTTCTATAATAGGTCTTATACTTGTAATTTGCTCTGTGCGTTTATTCATGGAGCTAATGTATTGATTATATATTTAGGAATAGCATTTGACTGATTAGTAAACAAAGCTAGGTTGATAGTTAGTGAATATGTATTCATTCATAATCTACGTTTCCTTTATATTAAGTTTAATTTTACAACATGATTTTTAATCAGTTAAAACAAAAAAAGTATCCTTCCAACGCTAAATTTGATGAGATTTATCCAAAGTTGTATCAAGAGCATTCTGCAAGGCATTTTACACCTGTAAACATTGCTATTAAAGCGGCAAAGTTGCTAGTAGATAAACCAACTGATAAAATTTTAGATATTGGTTCGGGTGTTGGTAAATTTTGCTGCATTGGATCAGCTGTAACTGATGCGCATTTTTATGGTGTTGAAAAACGAAAAACGTTAATCAATCTTTCTAATAAAATTAAAAGAAATTATAAACTTAAAAATGCCCATTTTATTAATAACGACTTTACACTGTTAGATTTTAAAAAGTTTAACGGTATTTATTTTTTCAATTCATTTCACGAACACTTTGATGAAACTTGTATTTTAGATGAAACCTCCAAAGTGTCATTGTCTGAATACAAAAAATATCATGAGGATTTAAAGATGAAACTCAATGAATGCAATAAAGGAACTAAATTGGTAACGTATTATACGTTTAAAAATAAAATCCCATCTTCCTATCAGTTTATTGATGCTAATGAAACAGGATTACTAAAATTTTATATTAAAAAATAAATCTGAAAATAGATTTTATGTAGCGTTAAGGATTGTAGTGAAAATCCTTTTTGCCTGCTCTTGCAAAAAGATTGGAACGAAAAGCCTGACCTTTGGGAACGCCCAAAATAATTAGAAAATCTGCGTTGGCAATTTTTAGCAAAACTCTATTTACTACTCAACAAATTACTACCTTTGCCGCAATGAAAGTTCTATTAACGACCCTTAATGCCAAATACATTCACACGAATTTAGCCATTCGCTTATTGTATGAATTAAATCATGAAAAACATGAGGGTTTGGCATGGAAAGAATTTAATATTAAAGAAAATCGGGACGAAGTTGCTGAAAAGTGTGCTGTTTATGATGTTGTAGCTTTTAGCTGTTATATTTGGAATATTACCCAAACACTAGATGTTTGCAAAAAAATAAAACAACTGAATCCAAATACTAAAATTTTATTAGGCGGACCCGAAGTAAGTTACGAATACGAAGATATCATCGCTTTAGATTGTGTGGATTATATTATTTTAGGAGAAGGCGAAACAGCGTTTGAAGAATTCTTGGAGTTTTATCCAAATTCTGAATTAGTTTCAAGTTTAGTTTGGAAAAATGGAACAGAGGTAAAGACAAACAAAATGGCTCCCATGTTTGATTTAAAGCGATTTGAAAATAGCATGCCATATCGTTTTGATAACCCTGAAGAATTAGCCAATAAAGTATTGTATATTGAAACTTCTCGTGGCTGTCCTTATAAGTGTGAATTCTGTTTAGCAAGTTTAGACAATAAAGTTCGTTATTTGCCTGATGCCAGTATTAAAGCAACGTTGTTGCATATGATGGAACATGGTAAAGTGGTAAAGTTTTTAGATAGAACATTTAATATTAAGAAAGACTTTACGATTGACATTTTTAAATTTATTTTAGAAAATCATCGCCCGCAAAATGTATTTCAATTTGAAATTACCGCTGATATTTTGCATCCTGATATTATTCAATTTATTCATGATAAAGTACCTGATAATTTATTTCGTTTTGAAATTGGCATCCAAACAGTAAATCAAAAAGCGAACTTAGAAGTTAAGCGTAAACAAAGCTTCGAAAAAACCACAAGTATCATTAAACAATTAGATTACAAAGTAGAAATGCACTTGGATTTGATTGTTGGTATGGCCTTAGATTATTGGGAAGATACAAAATATAGTTTTGAAGAAGTATTTAAACTATTTGCTCCCGAAATGCAACTAGGTTTTTTGAAGTTTTTAAAAGGCACGCCAGTTAGAGATAAAGCTGAACAATACGGATTTAAATATGATCCAAACCCTCCGTATCAAATTATAGAAAGTAATTATTTATCCAAAGAACAATTACATCAAATAGTTGAATTAGAACATGCACTTGAAATATATTGGAATGGAAAAAAAGCAACCAATACATTAAGATACGTAACACATCATTATAGTATTTTTGAATTTTTATTAGGTTTAGGACATTTTTTTGGTACACAAAAAGATTTCCATAAATACTCCTTAACAGATGTGTTTGATATTATTACGTTGTTTGCAAAAAACACCTATCCCGATGATGTAGTTTTAAAACAAATGATTGCCATTGATTACTATTTGCATTTTAAAGTTAAACCTAAAGGTTTGTTTTTGGAAGAAATAGAGTTTACTGTAAAAAATAAATTAATTGATGAATTAAAATTGAATCATCATAAATACCGTTATGTGGTGCTGCCTTTAGATTTTGATTTTAAAACATTTTCTAGCGAACAAAAAATAATTCATGAAAACAAGCACTTAATTATTCAATACAACGGAACAAGCAAAGCCGAGGTGGTTTAGATATATTTATTCTCATTCTATACTAATAGATATAATTTTTCAATAAAAGTAAATTGCTACAATTTATAGCAATCAACTGCTATCTTAAAGTCTTAACTTTAAAAAAAATTTAAAGTTATGGAAAATACCGTTGCTAATTATTTTAAGGGAAGAGGCGCACAATTTAATCCAGATAATAAGTTTAATAAACATCAATATGCACAAGAGCACATTGAGGCTTTAGATGAAGAGTTTTTGCGTAAAGAAAAAACTGAAATTATCTATACCTATCCCAAAACTATAATCAATAAAGTTGAAAGTACAGATATTGGATTGGCTTATTCCTTAAATCCTTATCAAGGTTGCGAGCATGGTTGTATTTATTGTTATGCTCGTAACTCTCATGAATTTTGGGGTTATAGCGCAGGTTTAGATTTTGAAAGAAAAATCATCGTTAAAAAAAATACCGTTGAACTTTTAGAAAAAATATTTAGCCAAAAAAGTTGGAAACCAAAACCCATAATGTTATCAGGTAATACTGATTGCTATCAGCCAATTGAAAGGGAAATGGAACTCACTCGAAATATATTAAAGACCTGTTTAAAATATAAGCATCCAGTTTCAATTATCACCAAAAACTCATTAATTACTCGTGATATTGATGTATTAACTGAATTATCAGAACATAATTTAGTGCATGTTATGATTTCGATAACGGGCACAGATGAAAAAGTCCGTCAATTATTAGAACCAAGAACTGCCTCTTACAAAAATAGAATGGCTATTTTAGAAACGTTATCAAAACATGGTATTCCTTGTGGCGTTATGGTTGCTCCAATTATTCCGGGTATTAATAATCATGAAATACCTAATGTTATTGAGCAAGCTGCTAATGCAGGAGCTACAAGTGCAGGAATTACGATTGTAAGATTAAATGGTTCGGTAGAACATATTTTTAAAGATTGGTTAGTGAAAAATTTTCCTGACAGAGTCGATAAAGTGTGGAATCAAATTATGGAATGCCACGGCGGTAAAGTGAGTGATACCAGAAAAAGTGTGAGAATGAAAGGAGAAGGCAAAATAGCCGAATCTATTACGCAATTATTTAAAGTTTCAAAAGAAAAATTTATGCCCGTTGAATCAAAGTTTGTTTTTAATACAGTAAGTTTTAATTACAAAGCAGGTGATAACCAGTTGAGTTTGTTTTAAAAGGAGTTTTTAAACACATAGAGACAGATTAACACAAAAATATTTAGAGACAATTTTAATTTAAGCAAAAAGGTAAATTTTTATGTATTTGTTTATCTTTATTGTCTAATTATTTGAAAATATTTTTATCGCTTCAAACACAACGATTACGATATTAACTTTTTTTTAAAAATTTTATGGACAAGATTAACAAGCAACAGAATGGCAGCATGAAATTATTTGAAGAAAAAGAGGTTCGTTCGCAATGGGATGAAAATTCAGAAAAATGGTATATTTCAATTATTGATGTAATTGGCGTTTTAACAGATAGTCCAAACCCAAGAAATTATTGGAAAGTTCTCAAACATAGATTAATAAAAGAAGGTAACCAGTCGGTTACAAATTGTAACCAACTGAAATTACAAGCGGCAGATGGCAAATTTTACAAAACTGATGTAGCAGATACGGAGCAACTTTTTAGAATAATTCAATCTGTACCATCTCCTAAGGCAGAACCATTTAAACTTTGGTTGGCACAAATTGCATCTGAAAGATTAGACGAAATGCAAGATCCTGAATTAAGTATTGACAGAGCATTAGAACAGTATTTGCAGCTTGGCTATTCTGAAAATTGGATTAACCAACGTCTTAAAAGTATTGAAATAAGAAAAGAATTAACAGATGAATGGAAAAATATAGGATTAAAAGAAAGTTTGCATTTTGCAACTCTTACTGATATTATTACAAAGGCTTGGGCTGATAAAACCACTAAAGAATATAAAATTTTGAAGGGGTTAAGAAAAGAAAATCTCCGTGATAATATGACTAATACAGAGTTAATTTTAAATATGCTTGCAGAAGCTTCTACAAAAGATATTTCACAGGCTGTAAATCCAAAAACCTTTGATGAAAGTAAAATAATTGCAGAACAAGGAGGTAATGTTGCTAAAGTTGCATTAAAAGAATTAGAAGCAAAAACAGGAAAAAAGGTGGTGACAAGTGAAAAGTTTCTCCCCGAAAAAATTAAAAATAAAAAGCTGAAATGAGTAAATTATTAAAGCCGCTTGAAACAATTTCTAATATAAATTTCTCAATTCAAAAGTCAGAAAGAGAAGATTACGAAAAGTGTGAATTCGTCAATTGCATATTCGCAGATATATCTCATTTAAATTTCATCAATTGTGTATTCAAAAATTGTAATTTAAGTACTTGCAAAATAAATAATGCAAAATTGCAAGGAGTTCACTTTGTGGACTGCAAATTATTAGGACTGAACTTTTTTCAAGCAAAAGATTTTGCATTTGAGGTGCATTTTGTCAAGTGTCTTTTAGATTACGCTTCGTTTGATAGCAAGAAACTCAATAAGAGTAAATTTACGCATTGTAAAATGCATGAAGTCAATTTTACAAATGCCGATTTGTCTAAATCATTGTTAGTTGATTGTGATTTGTCTGACGCCGTTTTCGCGAACACAAATTTGTCGGGGGTTGATTTTACAAGCTCCAGTAATTTCGCCATCGATCCTGAAATTAATCAAATCAAAAAAGCTAAATTTTTATCGCAAGATTTATTTAGACTTTTAACCAGACATGATGTTATCATTGAGTAATTTTTGATTATATTTAGTGCTTGTAAGAAAACGTCATCTGCGTCGTTATTTTTGCCTTTAAAACAGTCATTTGCGAAATGCAAACTCCTATTTTAAAGGTTATAAAAATGCCTAGCATCTAACACTTTCTTGCAAGCACTCAAAAATAGTGAGTTTTCTTTTTGACACTATTTAGTAAAATTTATAAAGCAATGAATTATTTTAAAATAGCTGTATTTTTTTTAATTACTTTTTCTTGTCCATCATTATCAGCTCAAATTACTGAAAAAAATTACAAAATATACTCAGTAAAATTGGCGAAAGAGGTCAGTATAAATGATATTGTGGAAGACATGAAGGCTTACGATGTGTTATTTTATGGAGAAGAACATAACGATTCCGTTACACATTTTTTAGAGTATAAAATATTAGAAAGTCTGTTTGCTAAATATTCAAACACAGTTACTTTATCTATGGAAATGTTTGAACGAGATGTGCAGCCCATTATGAATGAATATTTAACATCAGAAATTAAAGAAAAAAGCTTTAAAAAAGATGCCAGAGCATGGGGTAACTATAGAGATTACAGGCCAATGATTGAATTTTGTAAAAAAAACAAGTTAGATGTTGTTTGTGCAAATGCAGCTGGGCGCTATTCAAATTTAGCAGGACGCAAAGGGCAAAAGGCACTTATGGCATTGCCAAAAGAATCTAAAAAATATTTTGCGCCATTGCCATATGACACTGCATCAGGAAAATATTATGATAAATTAATGGGTTTGTCTCACGATGCTGCTGACACTTCTAAAAAAGCACCGCCAGTTATGGGAATGGGAGGATTTAGTTTAATCATGGCACAATCGCTTTGGGATGCGACCATGGCCTACTCTATTTCAGAATATTTAAAAACTAATAAAACTAAAAAGGTATTTCAAGTAAACGGACGATTTCATAGCGATGAAGGATTTGCGGCGGTAACGCAGTTAAAAAAATATAGTCCAAAAACTAAAATTCTAATTATATCCTCTGCATCTGACGATTCTTTCCCGAACATCGATTGGAACATTCATAAACAGCTTGGAGATTATATTATCATCACAGATCCGCAAATACCTAAAACCTATAAAGACTAAAAATGAAAAAATCAATTTACACACTTTTTGTTATAGCTGGATTATCAACGCAAGCTATTTCACAAAATAAAAGCATCACATTTGAACATACTTCTTTTAAAGAAATTAAAGCGAAAGCACTAAAAGAAAATAAACTCATTTTTATTGATGCTTATACCACATGGTGCGGTCCTTGCAAGCAAATGGCTAAAAATGTTTTTACTAACGATACCGTAGCAGACTATTATAATAAAAATTTCATCAATGCAAAGATTGATATGGAAAAAGGCGAAGGCATTGAAATTGCCAAACTTTACGAAGTTAAATGTTATCCTAATTTATTATTTGTGGACGGCAAAGGAAATCTAGTTCATAGAGTAGCTGGCTCCATGTCACCTGCATCATTCATAGAATTAGGGCAAGATGCAAAAAATCCAGAAAAATGCTTTTCATATTTTTCTAAAAATTACGAAGCTAACAAAACTAACTCTGATTTTTTAAGCAAATACATTTATGCAAAAGATGGTACTTGTTTAGAAATTGGTGATTTAGTAAAATACTATTTTGCGCTTCAAACAGATGAGCAATTAACCTCTGAGGAAAATTGGAAGATGATCAAATCATTCACTAATTCATTAGAATCGCAAGAATTTCAATTCTTAATTAAAAACAAGGAGAGATTTGATAACTTATATACTGCTGCCGAGGTTGATGAAAAACTAAAGGACATATACAGAAATGTTTTGTATTCTGTGATAGCGCAAAAATCATTTGATGAAAAAAAGTACAACGAAACTAAAGCTAAAATTTTATCCTACAATACACCAGACACCAAACAAATTATATTTGAATCTGATTTAAATTTAGCTGCGAGAACAAAAAACTGGACTAACTATGAGAAATTAGCTATCAACTATGTGGACATCTATTATTTAAAGGATGCAAATATGCTAAATAATATTTCATGGAATTTTTATGAACAAGTAATAAGCAAAGAGGGTTTAGTAAAAGCTGCAGATTGGTCGAAAACAGCATGTGAAATAGAAACAAGCTACGCAAACTTAGACACACATGCAGCCGTATTATTTAAATTAGGCAATAAAGAATCGGCTTTGAACATTGCAAATAAAGCCATTGAGATGGCTAAAATGGATAATTTAACTCCTGAAGACTATCAAGGAACAACTGATTTAATTAAAAAAATAAACGAGCTGAAGTAAATCAGTAAAATTTATTTTTTAATTAGAATAAATAATCTGCTATACTATAAAAAATGAAACTATAGTGCATGCAGCAAATACAACGCTAGCAATTCCGTTGGTTGTCATAAATGCTAAATTAATCCTTGATAAATCATTTGCTTTTACAAGTGTGTGCTGATACATTATTAATCCTGTAAATAAGGTGGCCCCTATCCAAAATAAAAAATTAAAGTCACCAATATAACCAGCTAAAAAAACAAAGCTAATTGAAAAAAGGTGTAAAATTCTTGAAAAAATCATAGCTCCTTTTGTCCCTAATAAAACCGGAATTGAATTTAAATGATGTTCTCTGTCAAATGCTTCATCTTGCAATGCATAAATAATATCAAAACCACTTACCCAAGTAAATACCGTAAACGAAAACAATAAAGGTAGCCACGCAAACACTCCAGTTACTGCTAAATAAGCTCCAATAGGCGCAAGCGCTAGCCCGCAACCCAATACCAAATGGCACAATGGAGTAAAGCGTTTGGTATAGCTATAAAATAAAACAACAAATAAGGCTATTGGAGAAAGAAAAAAACAAATGGTATTTATAAAATAGGTTGCCATTACAAAAAGTAAGCAATTGATGATTATAAAAAACAACGCATTTTTCGGATTTATTATTCCTGCGGGAATTTCTCTGATAGCTGTACGTGGATTTAAGGCATCAAATTTTCTATCAATATATCTATTAAAAGCCATGGCTGCATTACGGGCAGTAGCCATGCACAATAAAACTAGTAAAAATAATTTTAGCGAAAAAGTAAATTCTTGTTGCAATGCCAATGTAAATCCTATGCACGCAAAAGGCAGTGCAAAAATTGTATGACTAAATTTAACAAGCGATAAATAATTTTTTATGCTCATCGTCTTAACTGCTTCTTATAATTAAGACTAATAAAAAAATAACTGGAAAAGATGATAACATCATTCCAACATAGCCAACACTAAATGTTTTTTTTGTTATTTCATACTTAGCATTCATATAAATATTTAGTGTTGAAAAAACAAAACCTATAATAGCCGATAATAAAGCAAACATTAATAAATAAGGTTTTATTAAAATGAGACAACTCAAAGTTCCAAATACTAATGATAAAATTCCTGATAGTTTAAATAAGTTCATATTACAAGACGTTATTAGTTTGCTCTTTCATTTTTTCTAATTCATCCTTCATTAAAACAACCATTTTTTGCATTTCAGCGTCATTTGCTTTTGAGCCAATTGTATTTATTTCTCTTCCAATTTCCTGACCTATAAAATTTAACTTTCTCCCACCCGCAGGTTCTTTCATGGTTTTAATAAAATAATCTAAATGTGTTTTTAAACGTACTTTTTCTTCATTGATATCTAATTTTTCAATGTAGTAAATTAATTCTTGTTCAAAACGATTGTTGTCTACTTTATCTTTTCCAACAACTTCTTCTAAATTTTTTTTAATTCTATCTCTTATGTTTTGAACGCGACTTGCATCATGCTCTTTAATTTTCTCTAAAGCTTGAGAAATAATACTTAGTCTATCCATGAAATCTTTTTCAATAGACTTCCCTTCATCTTCTCTGAATTTATTTAAGGCTATAATTGCAGCATAAACAACTTCTTGAATATCTTTCCAATCATTTTCATTTGGTTCTTTCCGTTCAGATTTTAAAACATCAGGCATTTTTAAAACATGAGCTAACAAATTAGTTTGTGGCTCATTTAAATCAATAGCTAATTGCTTTATTTTAGCATAATATGCTTTAGCTAAATCCGAATTTACTTCTACTGGGGTTTCAACTAATTTCGATTCAATATAAATAGACAAATCAATTTTTCCGCGTTCTAATAATTTAGTAATCTCGCTTTTTAGTTCATGTTCTTTATCTCTGTAAACAGAAGACAAACGTAAACTCAAATCTAAATTTTTACTGTTTAACGAACGTATTTCTACACTTACTGTTTTATTTTCGAATTCTTTTGTGGCTTTTCCAAAGCCCGTCATTGATTTTAGCATATGTTAAAAGTAAGGAATTTATAGAGTAAATAACAATTTGATTTTGATAGAAATAATGAAAACTAGTTTTTAAAATAAAATGAATGCTTAATATTGTGACTAGATTCAAAAATAATCAATACACACGAAATATATATGAAACGTTGCTTGCAATTAGCAGCAAAAGGACTTGGAATGGTTGCTCCAAATCCAATGGTTGGCTGTGTTGTTGTAAATGATGGAAATATTATTGCTGAAGGTTATCATGCATTTTATGGTGGCCCCCATGCTGAACCAAATGCAATTAAACAAGTTAGTGATGAATTATTAAAAACATCTACACTTTATGTCACCTTAGAGCCTTGTTCACATCATGGTAAAACACCACCATGTGCCGATTTAATAATCAGCAAGGGGATAAAAAAAGTAGTAGTTGGCAATTTAGATTCCAATCCTTTAGTTTCAGGAAAAGGAATTCAAAAATTAAAAGATGCAGGCATTGAAGTTGAATTTGGTGTTTTAGATAAAGAATGCAGAGAATTAAATAAACGATTTTTTACATTTCACGAAAAAAAACGGCCGTATATTATTTTAAAATGGGCACAAACACAGGATGGTTTTATTAGTCAATTACCTGTGCCCGCAATAAAAGAAGACAATTGGATTACAAGTACAGAAAGTAAACAATTAGTTCATCAATGGCGAACTGAAGAGCAGGCAATTTTAATTGGTTATAATACGCTGATAGCTGATAATCCTTATTTAACGGCTCGTTTGGCAGAAGGTAAAAGTCCAATTCGATTAGTAGTGTCAAAGGCTTTAAATTTTCCGCCAGACTTACATATATTTAATAGCGATGCTAAAACAGTTGTATTTAATTCTATTTTAAACGACATAAAAAATAATGTGAAATTTATAAAAATTGACTGGAATTATAAAACACAAGAAGTTTTAGATTATTGTTTTAAAAATGGAATTGCCAGTATTATTATTGAAGGCGGCACCAATACAATTACTGATTTTATCAATTTAAATGCTTGGGATGAAGCTCGTGTATTTATAAATCCAACTAAAACATTTAAACATGGAATTGTTGCACCCACTTTAAATTTAAATAATTCAATATCTGTAAATACTGGTAGCGATTTATTACATATAATTTTAAACACATAACATGATTTTTTTAATTCTATCTATTTTTGTTTCCGTCCTTTTTGGAATTTCATTTAAAATAATTGCTGTTAAAAACATTAATGCCTTTCAAGCTATTATTGTAAATTATGTTGTAGCAGGTAGCTTAGGTTTTATTACTACAAAATCCAATGTCACGCCACTTAATATATTTGAGCAATCGTGGATTTTTGTGGCTATTGGTTTGGGTATCGTATTTATTAGTAGCTTATTTGTAATTGCCGAAACAACTGCTAAGTCAGGTATTTCGGTGGCACAAGTTGCAAATCGTATGTCGGTAGTAATTCCTATTGCAATTGCTATTTTATATTATGGCGATAATTTATCAGTTGCTAAAATTATAGGTATTGTGTTAGCTATTGCTGCTGTTTATTTAGTCTCTCATAAAGAAGATAAACAAAATGTCTCTCAAAAGTTTTGGTGGTTATTTCCACTAATTATATTTATATGTAGTGGCATTATTGATTCTACTATTAATTATGCTCAACGTTATTTATTAAAGGAAAATGATTTTGATGCATTTTTATCTACCATTTTTACTACCGCTTTTGTGTTTGGATTTATCGTGTTATTATATCAATTGATAATTAAAAAAGAAAAATTTCAAGGCAAAGCTATACCAGCAGGAATTATTTTAGGAACTATTAATTTTGGAACCATGTATTTTATTATATCAGCTTTAAATACCAATGTATTAGAGCCTTCTGCTTTATTCCCAATTAATAATTTAAGCATTTTAACAATTTCTACATTAATTTCAGTAGTGGTTTTTAAAGAAAAATTATCTCCAAAAAATTGGCTGGGAATTGGTTTAAGTTTGCTAGCCATTTTAATTTTAGGATTGTTACCACAGTTTATTAAATAATATGATGTTGTTTAGTGACACCTATTTAACAATTGAAAAAAAATCCGAAACTCTTTATAAAGATAAGGGCAGTAAGTTTTTGACTTTTGCTTTTCCGGTATACAATGATCAGCAAATTAAAGAGGCCTTAACACAATTAAAAAAAGAACACCCCAGCGCAAATCATCATTGTTATGCTTACCGTTTAGGTGCAGATAAATTAACGTTCAGAGCAAATGATGATGGTGAACCAAGTAACACTGCTGGTAAGCCAATTTTAGGGCAAATACAATCGAACGACTTAACTAATATTTTAATTGTTGTAGTACGTTATTTTGGTGGAACGTTGTTGGGTGTAGGTGGTTTAATTCAGGCGTATAAAAATTCAGCGGCAGATGTCATAAAAGAGTCTCATATTATTGAAAAATTTATTGAATTTCATTATACAATTCAGTTTCCTTTTGAGCAATTAAATGATGTAATGAAATTATTAAAGCAATTGGATTGTAAAATTTCAGAGCAACACTTTGATACAGATTGCGAAATATCTTTTAGTGTTAGAAAAGCAAAAAGTGAACAATGCGAAGAAAAACTAAAAAAGGTAAATGATTTGAAATTGGTGTAACGTTAAATTAGACCTGTCAGGTTTTTAAAACCTGACAAGTCTATTTAAAATTTTTATCTTTGTTTAATAATGCAAATTTCTAACAGACAATTATTTTTAAATCATGTTGCTCAGGTCTCACCAAAGCCAATGGATTTGGAGATAGTAAAAGCACAAGGTGTTTATTTATACGATACTCAAAACAAGCCATACCTTGATTTTATTTCTGGCATTTCGGTTAGTAATATAGGGCATTGCCATCCCAATGTTGTAAAAGCCATTCAGCAACAATCAGAAACTTATATGCACTTAATGGTGTATGGCGAATACGTGCAAGCTCCGCAAATTAAATTAGCAAAAGCGTTAACTGATTTATTGCCGCCAAATTTAAATTCTGTTTTTTATACTAATTCAGGAACCGAAGCAACCGAAGGTGCATTAAAATTAGCTAAACGTGTTACAAAAAAAACAGAAATTATTTGTTTCAGAGATTCTTATCATGGCAGCACGCATGGCGCTTTAAGCGTTATGGGTAACGAAGAATTTAAACAAGCTTTCAGACCTTTATTACCGGATGTCAAAATACTAGAATATAATTCTATTGAAGACGTTCATCAATATATTACATCTAAAACAGCCGCTGTTATTTTAGAACCTGTGCAAAGTGAAACTGGCTATACTATAGCAAGTAATGAGTTTTTACAGGCTATCAGAAAAAAATGTGATAAGCATTGCGCTTTGATGATTTTAGATGAAATTCAAAATGGATTTGGACGCAGTGGAACATTTTTTGCGTTTGAGCAAACAGGTATTGTGCCAGATATTTTATTGTTGGCTAAAGGAATGGGTGGCGGTTTGCCTATTGGTTGTTTTATTAGTTCTCAAAAATTACTGAATGAATTTACTCACAATCCTGTTTTAGGAAACATCAATACCTTTGGCGGAAATGCTGTTTGTTGTGCAGCATCATTAGCTTGTTTGCAAACAATTCAATCAGAAAAACTGATGAATGATATTGAACGAAAATCAAATTTAATTCGTTCGTTATTAATTCATCCTGCCATAAAAAACATAAAAGGAAAAGGCTTTATGCTTTCGATTGATTTTGAAGACACGGATTTAAATTTTAAAATTATTGAAACCTGTGTTAAAAATGGCTTAATTGTGGATTGGTTTTTATTTAATACACATAGTATGAGAATATCGCCGCCACTAATAATTACAGATGATGAAATAACAAAAGCATGTCAAATTATTTTAAAATCAATTGAGCAAACAATTCTTCAAAAATAAATTGATTTATTTTTATTGGTTAGGGTTTATACTTGAAGATATTAAAGAGCTGTGACTTACTATTAATTTTCAGTTTTCGATAAATTGCTTTAATATGAAATCTAACAGTATCAATGGATATATCGTAACGATCTGCAATCATCTTATAACTTAACCCATCCAAAATACCTTGCACAATTTCTGATTCTCGAGCAGAAAGCGCTTCATAAACATTAGTTGATTTTTGAAAATAGCTAAATACTTTTCTTGCAATTTTTGGAGTCATGTAAGCCCCTTGATTTTCAATATTACTAAAAACTTCATGAAAATTCATGACAAAGCTTTGTTTATCAATATATCCAACAGCACCAGATTGAATGGCTTTAAAAATAGTATCTGTGTCATCTTTTATAGAGTTTATAACGATGGAGGTATTTGGATAAACCCCAAGTATTTTTTCAATAGCATCAAGTCCATTCATTTCGGGCATCACAATATCTAACAAAATAATATCAGCCTCAACAGGATTATTTAAATAATCAACTGGATTATTAAAAATTAATTCGCATGCTATACCTTCTATTTGATTAACATGATCTTTTATTAAACTTGCCAAGTTTTCGTCGTCTTCTATTATAATTACATTTCTCATTTTATAGGAATTTTTATTTGAATTGCTAAGCCACTTACGTTATTGTTTATATTAAATAAACACATACCATTATTACGTTTTACTCTTTTTTTTATGTTTTTAATTCCATTCCCTTTACCCGAGAGTTTGTCTAAATTAGTAAAATAACCATCATCTTTCAAATCTAAGTATAACATTTTTTTTTCTGATTTAATCTCAATAAAAAATAAATTACATTTAGAATATTTAATACTATTATTTACTACTTCATAAACACATAGTTTTAAATCTCTGTACAATTCACTTGATAATGGGTAGTTTTTATCATTTTCAAATTCAATGTTACATTTAATATGAGTGTTACTAAATGAATTAAATAAAAACTCACGAACCTCATCTTGTAAATTTGCTAAATCAAAATTTTTCCGCGACATAGAATCAATAAATACTCTTAAACTATATAATGCTTCATTTAATCCAGATCTTAATAAATCTCTTTCAGTATCCAATTGTTTTTTACTTTGAATCATCAATGCTAATCTAGTTAAAATAGTTCCTGCTTCGTCATGCAAATCCATTGCAATTCGAGATTTTGTTTCGTTTTCTATTTCCGCATATCTGACATAAAAATAAATGATAATAGTTATTAAAATAAAAAACAACAACCACCTTATAAGATATGCGAGAGGTCGCTTTGTATAATCAACAAAAGCATTTACATGATACGTTTTGGTTTTTGAAATTTGCCCAAATGGGTTAACCATCCTGATTTTAAGCGAATAATCGCCGTAAGGTAAATTTGATAAGCGAATTACTCTCTTATTTTCGAGCGAAATCCAATTATCGTCATTAAGCTGGTATTCAAATACATAATTCCAACTATTTATAGCGTCATTATTGGCTAAAAATAGGTTTAAATCTTCCTCACCAGTTTTAAATAAAAATTCTTCATCACTTTTTTCAAAATTTATAGTGTATTTATCTAAATCTTTTTGCCCTGATAACTCTACTGCTGAGATAAAAAAATCTGATTCGCATTTAACAGAATCTAATGAATTAACTTCTACAATATCGTACGAATTTAATCCTCCAAAAATTACTTTATCAGTACTTAATTTTATGGCTGATCTTTTGCTGTACTCAGTATTTGTCAATCCAAGTGATTTGCTAATGACATTTACCTCATTATTTTCTAAATCAACCACAGTAATTCCAGCATTGGTAGATGCAAATACTTTATTATCATTAAAAAAAAGCGTGTTTACTTTTAAATTATTTATATCAACCAAACTATCGTATACTTTAATTGATTTTAAAGTTTGCAAATCTCTCACAAAAAGCCCGTCATCCGTTGCAAGCCATAGTTGTTTTTTTTCAGGAATTATAATAAAATCATTTGTTTTTTTGGCGAACATCTGTTTGTCATAAACCGACGATATTGATTGATGATTGGTGGAAAGTTTAAAACAAGATAATCCTTTATTACTTGCTACCCATAAATAACCTGATTGTTCATCTCGTATTATTTTAGAAACCATAGAACCTATGTTTAAGGGGAAACTATAGCTTGTATTTTTTAAGGGATTATAAATTATAATTTTTTGAAATCCTCCTAATATAATTTGTGAATCGTTTAATAAAGAAATATGATCATAAAAGTCGTTTTTCAATATATGAGAAGTAACAACTTGTTCCCTTTTATTACTTTTTAGTGAGTAAGATACTATTCCATTCCCCTCGGTAGCGCAGTAAATTTCTGAATTTAAAATAACTCCAGCATTTGATTGAACTTCGTCTGAGCTAAACACTTCCAATTTATCGTTTTTATATTTTAAGATACCTGGAAATCCTAAAAAATAAAACACACTATCGTTTTCCTTAACCATACTAGTTCTTAATCTCACATAATCTTCATGAAAAAAAGAATTATCTGCTAATACTGAACTAACTTCAAACTTTTTAACGATTTTTATTAAACCTTGATTAGTACCTACAAAGGTGCAATTATCATTATTTCGTAATATATTTTTAACACTTGCATTCAGCGATCGATCAAAAACTAGCGCAATAAAATCATTTTTATTTTGATAATAAGGTCTTTTATTATTATGAATGTACATAACCTTTCCATTCTTGTCTTCGTTATAATAAGTTACATTGCTTAAATGAGCAAGGAGCGGGTGAAGTTGAATGTTCAGATTTTTATCTATCACATATACTTTGTTGCCCGAATGATAAATTAATCCATATACAGCTGATACATAAAGCTTACTGCTTTGTTTCATTTGCTCAACTTTGAGTTTACGCAAAATTTTTAAATTACCAGGATTCATCTCCAATAAATCCGACTCCAATGTTTTTAAATAAATTTTATTATTATAAAGTACAACTGTCCCTTTTTCTGTAGGTCCAACGTAACTTTCGGAGACAAGCTGATTGTTTACTCTGTATTGCAATTTACCATTTGAAAATAAAAACACAGACTTGTTACCCGAAACGGCCATAGAAATTAATCCATCATTAAATACTTTCGAAAGTTTAAAATCAATAGGATTGAGTTGGAT
>JBIKOX010000134.1:0-8540 GCA_044357775.1 Bacteroidia bacterium
CTATGGGCATTGAAACTGGATTGTTTCTTAAATTAGTATTAATGTTTGGTACTTTTAGCATAACGGCTTTTTCAGATTTACCTGTTCCGTTATCCATAACAATACTATATTCAATTCTTCCTTCTGAACCTAGCTCTTTACGAATTACTTTTTTAATAATGGTGATATAGTGTTCTTCTAACCATTCATAAAAAAATTGAGAAGGCACTTGAATGTTTAATACGTTGTCTTGAATTTTAATGGCTTTGATTGGTTCAAACCAAGTTGCAAAATTTTGAGGGCTTACATTATCCTGAATTACTCTTAGGCAATTCTTCCACACGGTTTCAGCTGTCTTTTCCTTCATAGTAGTAAATAAGTTATTAAAAAGAGAATGTTTAGTATTATTAACAAGTTTGAGTTTGTAAATATATACTGATTATTTAATCTCGCAAGAAAAAAAGCTAAAATAAATTTAAATAAATTTTCAATTTACACTTGCTTTTTTAAATTTTTCTATTATTTGAATTATGTGACTTTTTTTTCGTATCATAAGAAAAAAACACATCTAACTTACCTAACCAAATACCAGCCCAACCAACTTGAGTAACATAAATTTCTTTACCAACTCTATTAGCTAATTTCACAGGATGTTCAAGAAAAGTATGTGAATGGCCACCAATAATTAAATCAATATTTTCTGTTTGTGGAGCCATACTCATATCGCTTATTTTTTTATCATTATAAGAAAAACCTAAATGCGATAATGCAATTACATAATCACACTCTAAATCTTTTTTTAATAATTTAGCTGTTGCATTTGCAATAGCAATTGGATTTTGATAAATGGTTTCTTTATATGTTTTTTTATCAACTAAACCTTCCAATTCAATTCCGTAACCTAACACTCCTATTTTAATTCCTTTTTTATTAAATATTTTATAGGGAACAATTTTATCGTGCAAGCTAGTGTTCGAAAAATCATAATTACAATTAATAAAAGCAAAATTAGCATGAGGCATTTGTTTAGTAATATTATCAATACCTAAATCAAAATCATGGTTACCAATCGTTGTGGCATCATAGCCCATCATACTCATTAACTTGTATTCTAATTCACCACTATACAAATTAAAATAAGGAGTACCTTGAAAAATATCACCAGCATCTAACAATAAAATATTATCGTTTTCTTTTTTTATTTCATCTATCACAGCAGCTCGCTTTGCAAAACCACCTTTGTTTGCATATTTAGGATCATTGTCCGGAAAAGGTTCAATTCGACTATGAATATCATTTGTATATAAAATAGTTAATTGAGATAAATCTTTGCTTTTTAGTACTTCTTTGGATAAGGCAGGAAATCCAGCTAAAACGGCTGATGTTCCTACAAAGTATTTCAAAAAATCGCGTCTATTTTGATAATTGAATTCGGCCATCTAGTTTTGGTTTTATAGTTTGATCTAGTTTCGTTATATCTTCACAATAATTAATAATCATAGTTCTTAAAAGTACATTCATCACTTTTCTTTCTTTAGCATTTTTAAAAAAATTATAGCTATCACCACCATTTGCAAGGTAATCAGAGGTTACTACCCAATACTCTTTTGTTTCATCAAATGGTTTTCCATTAACAAAAATATCAGTTGGATCCGAACCTTTCATTATTAATCGCATACCACCAATTGGAATACCACCTTTTTCAACAATTTTAAAACACATATCTTTAAACTGCGCGCCACTTAATTTGAGCAAAACAACTTCGTTTTCAAATGGCATTAATTCAAATACATTACCTATGGTAATATTTCCTTTTGGTAATGAATTTCTTAATCCACCTTTATTAAAAATTGCAACGTCTAACATTGAAGAATCTTTTCCTAATAGTTTTTTTGTTTCGTAAATAACAGCATCACAAAAAAAGTTACCTAATGTGCTCTCCACATCAGCTTTAAGTAATGCATCTTCGCTCTTTGCAATTACAGCATACATTTGTTCGTCGTGTGTTTTTTTGTATGGCAACATCGCTTTATAAATTGAGCTATCAATTTTGGGTTCATTAATTATAACATGCGATTCTGCAATTTTAGAAATGCTTGTTTTATTAGAACATCCGACTAAACTAAGGAATGCTGAAAAAAAAATTACTTTTATTAGAAATTGCATAAACAGAAAGTTAAATTAGATGTCTTAAATATAGTATATTAATTGTATGATTAAAACAGAAACAACGTTAAGAGTACGTTACGGAGAAACAGACCAAATGGGCTTTGTATATTATGGTGTTTATGCGCAATATTACGAAGTTGGCAGAGTTGAATGTATGCGTAGTTTAGGTTTTAGTTATAAAGAAATGGAAGAAAGCGGTGTGTTAATGCCTGTTATAAATTTAACAGTTAATTATAAAAAACCAGCTTTATATGATGATGAAGTGCGCATTGTAACTATGGTAAAAGAAATTCCTGGTTTACGAATTACATTTGATTATGAATGTTATAACCAAAAAAATGTTTTGTTAAACACAGGCACGGTAACGCTTGTATTTATTGATAAACAAAAAAACAAACCTATGCAACCACCCCAATGGTTTATGGATGGGTTTATGAAAAAGTTTGTTGTCTAAACGCAGAGAGGCGGAGATTTTTCGCAAAGTGCGCTGAGAAAAAAATGAGAAAGGTTGATATAATGTCACTGCACGTTTTTCACTAACAATTATTTTTTAAATCATTTAAAATATTTGGGCGCGTCCGCCAGCTGGCGGACCGGGCTTTACGCTACAATCTTTTAAACCTGCACTAACGCTTAGTTTTAAAAGGATTTACACTCCAATCCCTCGCGCAAGTTTAATTTAAACAAGTAATTTAAACTAATAATATTAAATCTGTGTTATCTGCGTTCTATTATTTTTTAATCACGGATTACAAATCCGCGACAACGAGGTATTTTCTCAAACAGTTATTTTTACATAAATAAAATGGAACGCTGATGACGCGGATAATTAAGATTTTAAGATGAAATCATTTTTAATCCTACTAAATCTGTGTTATCTGCGTTCTATTATTTTTAAATCACGGATTGCAAATTCGCGACAACGAGGTTGTATAAAAAATCTCTGCGAACTCTTTAACTCTATTACTCTGTGTTGAAATTCTAAAATCTAATCTCACAACCAGGCAATAATGCTTTTAGTTCTTCAATATACGCTTTACTAAAACCGTTTCCTTTTACATCTAATGTGGTTAAATTTTCTAACTGACAAATCGTATCAGGCATTTTTTGTAGATGATTATTTTTTACGGAAAGAAAACGTAATTTTTTTGCTTTATAAATATCAAACGGTAATGTTTGTAGTTGATTTCCGTCAAGCACTAACACTTCTAGATTTACAAAGCGTTCAAAATGTTTAGTGATGTAAAACATATTTGTGTTGGTTAAATTCAAATAATTTAAGTTTGGTATTTTAAATAGCTCTTTTGGAAAGCTATCTAATATGCAATTTTCAATAGTAACCTCTTTTAAATTTTTTAAATACTTTAAAGTAATCGGTAATTTTAAAGTGTCGTTTGTTGAGGATATTTTTAAAGTTTTAAGTTTGGTTAAGTATGCAATATCAGCAGGAATACTATCAATTTTACTTCCAAAAAATTCTAAATAATTTAAATTTATTAGTTTTTTAAAATCATTCGGAAAACTTTTAAATTCGTTATTATAACTTGCAAAATATACTAAGTTAAATAAGTCGCAAAAATTTGGAGGATATGTATTTATTTCATTTCCGCTTAATTTTAGCGCTTGTAAATCTTTTAATTTTCCAATTTTAGCATATAATTTTTGTTCTAGTTTTATATAACTTAAATCCATTTTATAAACGTTCTTCTCTACTTCTAAGGCTACTTTTAAGTCTGTAAATACTTTAGATCCAAAAGGGCCATATTTATCAAATTCATTTTGTTGAGCAGCACAAATTGTAGTTAAAAGCAGAAATATGGAAAGTAGTTTATGCATTTGGTTATAAACGAATATACAAACTTTTTTAATTACCGATTAATGTATCTTTACATACTATAACAAATAGCGATTTTAACTACTATGACTAATCAACAACACTATACTGCTGCTTTCAATCAATCTTTGTCAGATCATACTTTTGTAAAAGTAGCTCTTGGAAATTATAAAGGTACAACGGAAGGTTTAAAAAACTGTTATGTGAAGAAAATTCAAATAAAGCAAGAAGATAAATTAAGTTTTACATATAGATATCAAACAAAAGATATCGTTAAAAATTATAGTATTGCTGAGGGAGTTTCTATCATTACTAATTTTATTCAGGAAGGAGCGTTTAGACACGCAACCCTTTTTACCATTGATTTTGATGCATTGTTTGAATATGTAAATAAAGAAAAAACAACATTTAAAAAAAACAAAGCAACACAAACACAATTACCAAATTTAGAGCATAATGTTCAAAAAAACAGATTGATACATGCAGAAGGAAAATCTTATTTACATCAACTCAAAATAACCGATGAAAAAGGAGCTGTAAATAATAATTCTCAAGATAAGTATAAGCAAATCAATCATTATGTTGAATTATTAAGTCCTTTAATTAAAAATTTGCCGAATCATGAGTTGCTTAAAGTAGCTGATATGGGCGCTGGAAAAGGATATTTGACTTTTGCCTTGTATGATTATTTAACTAATGTATTGAATTTAAAATCGCAAATTACAGGTGTTGAATACAGAAATGATTTGGTGGAGTTATGTAATAGTATTTCAAAAAAATCAAATTTTAGTGGGTTAACATTTGTACAAGGCACCATAAAAGATTATGACATTGATAACATAAATATACTTATAGCTTTGCATGCATGCGATACCGCCACAGATGATGCCATCTATAAAGGAATTACAGCTAACGCAGATTTAATTGTGGTTGCACCTTGTTGCCACAAACAAATAAGACGTGAATTAGAGAAACATAAAACAAAAAATGATTTAGATTTTTTATTAAAACATGGCATCTTTTTAGAACGTCAGGCCGAAATGCTTACTGATGGTTTGAGGTCATTGATTCTAGAGTATTTTGGTTATTCAACAAAGGTATTCGAATTTATTTCGGAGGCTCACACTCCAAAAAATGTAATGATAGTTGCAGAAAAAAAATCTAAAACTGATATTCAGAAACAAGAACTACTGAAAAAAATTGAGGGCACAAAAAAATATTTTGGAATTGAATTTCATTATTTAGAAAAGTTGATGAATATCTAATTTTTATTAATACGGTAAAAAAACAACACTAAATAATTCTTAAATAATTAAAATGCCTTTGCCATTTTCATTAAACTATTAACCCAAATTTGTGGTGTTATATAGTTAGCAATAGTATTTGACTGCCTGCTCATCTCAACTAAATTACCATCAGAAATATCAATTATTTTTTTTAATGCAAGTTTAATTTCTGAAACACTCTGAGCTTCAAATTCAAATCCATTTTTTCCTTGCTGCAAAAATTGGTCCTTTGCTCCTACTTCACTGCTTAATAATAATGGGAAACCTGATGCTGCAAACTCATGCACCACAACTCCCCATGGTTCAAAACGGCTAGGTAATACAAAAACTCCGCACTGCAATGTGATAGCAGATAAATCTTTTGGCTGTACAAAACCAAAATGTTTAATTTTTGGATGTTCAACAGCTTCTATATCACCAATTCCCAAACACCATAATTCCCATTCATTTGGTTGTTCACTTTGTAATTCTATAAATGCTTGCCAGAGTTCTTTTATTCCTTTAAAATCATAATATCTACCAACATATAAAAAACGCTTCGGAAAATGAGTTTGCTTTTGAGTTTTCTGATTATGATAAATTTCTTCAAAGCGCATTAAATCGCAACTGTAAAAACCAGTTTCAATATTCTTTTCTTTGAAACCTAAATTTAAAACATATTGTTTTTGAACTTTTCCCGGTACCCACGCATGCGAAAATATTTTGAGTAATGTAAATCGACTTATAATAATTGCAAGACGCTGTTTTAAATTGCCACGCCAGTGAGTATCACAAGACATAATCGTTGGAATTTTTCTAAAATATGTTTTCGTGATTTTTAAATAATCTTTATCAATCCAGCCGCTACAAATGATCACATCCGGATTTATCGAAGTTACTAATTCATGCAACTGAGTATAACTATAATCTGCTTTAGAATATATTTTTAGTGTTTTATTTTCTTGAAATTGAAATGGCGCTTCTTTATTAATTGGCCAGCGCACAATATGAACTTCTCCGTTTACTGATAATTGATTGCAGCAAGCTAAAAAATAGTCTGCTATTTCGGTATATAAAAAAAGAAAAGTCATTGGTGCACTAAAGTACTAAATAAAAAAATCCATCAACCTGCTGGAAGATGGATTTTAAAAAAATAGTTTACTAGCTTATGCTTTTTTAGAGTAACGCGTTTTAAATTTATCAATACGACCTGCAGTATCAACTAACATTTGTTTTCCTGTATAGAAAGGATGAGAAGTCATTGAAATATCTAATTTAATTAATGGATATTCATTTCCGTCTTCATGAGTAATTGTATCTTTAGTATCTGCACAAGATTTAGTTAAAAAAGTATAGCCATTTGACATATCTTTAAATACAACTAATCTGTAATTTTCTGGGTGAATTTCTGCTTTCATAGTATGTTCAATTATTTATTTCAAAAAAATTTGGAGTGCAAATATACTAATAATCTTCAATCTGCAAGGATTTTTTTACAAAATTAAAATATATTTCATGCTTTATCGTTATTAAAAGTATAAATTTGCAGCATGAATCGTTTTAGTACTTTTTTAATTATAACTATTTGTTTATCAATTAGTTTTATCTCTTGTAAAAAAGATAAATTACTTACAGACTCTTCTGCAACTATCGCTTTCTCTCAAGATTCTATTCTATTTGATACTGTATTTACAACTATTGGCTCAACTACTAGAAATATTAGAGTTATAAATAATAATAATCAAAAAATTAATATTTCATCTATTCGTTTAGAGAAAGGTGTATCATCGAGTTTTTTTTTAAATGTGGATGGGGTGCCCGGAAAAGAAGTTACAGATGTTGAAATCTTAGCTAACGATAGCATATACATTTTTGTTCAGGTTAATGTCAATCCAACAAATATTGCACTAAGTCCGTTAATTATTCAGGATAAAATATTATTTGATGTTAATGGCAACCAACTCAGCGTTACGCTTGAGGCTTGGGGGCAAAATGCACATTACCATTTACCCAATAAAGCAATTCAATATAAAAACGGATTTTTACCTTATTCCACTGTTTCAAGCGTCACAACTGGCGTAACTGTTAATTGGGGAGGAGGCGCTTTAGGTCAGCCAGACGATAACCGACCGCATGTTATATATGGTTGGTTGGTTGTAGATTCTTTACAAAAATTGATTATAAATCCTGGTATTCAAGTTTACTTTCATCAAAATGCGGGCTTATGGGTTTATAGATATGGTACCATACAAGTAAATGGAACACTTAATAATGAAGTCGTTTTTCAAGGAGACAGGCGCGAAGCTGATTATGCGGACTTACCAGGGCAATGGGATCGCATTTGGATAAATGAAGGGCATACCGATAATTATATTAATTATGCCATTATAAAAAATAGTTTTATTGGAATTCAAGCAAGTATTTTATCAAGTTTCAATCAACCTCGAAAATTAAAACTAACGAATACTATTATTAAAAACTGCTCTAAATGGGGTTTATACTCGCAGTATTTTGACATTTGGGGAGCAAATAATGTGATTGCAAATTGTAAAGAGTATTGTGCTGCTTTAACTTGGGGTGGAAATTATACATTTTTGCACACGACCTTCGCTAATTATTTTTCACAAGATGGCGGCAGAGGCGGACAACCTTGCTTACATATTGACAACTTTGATGGTTCTCAAACATTTCCAATTGATAGCCTTTATTTTGCGAACTGTATTATTGAAGGGAGTCAGGGAAATGAATTTGAGCAAGAAATAAAAGCAAATTCAGGACAACTATGCAAAATAAGTAATTGTTTATTGCGATCTTCCGCCATTACAAATACTTTAATTACAACCTCATCAGTTATTTATAATGGAAACCCTGCTTTTAATGACCCCGCAGTATATAATTTTGGGATCAAACCTATTTCATCTGCAAAAGGAATAGGAGATGCTTTAATTCCAACAAATTCAATTATACTTTCAGATATCAAGGGAAATCCAAGGACTTTTCCAATTGGACCAATAGATGCAGGAGCGTATAATAATCAGTAATTATTGAACTATTAATTAAAACAAAATCTTAATTTTACATCATGATTCAGCGTAAACAATCTATTTTTTTATTGATGGTTTTAATATTAGCCATTATACAGTTTTTTTTACCATTTCAAACATTAAGCTCCGCCGAAAAAACTTGTTTTATATGTTTATTGCCAGGTTGCAGTTCAGATTTTATTGGTACAAGTATATATGTACCTATGATTTTTAATTTTCTAATCGTCATTTTAACGGTTGTCACCATTT
>JBIKOX010000016.1:0-26652 GCA_044357775.1 Bacteroidia bacterium
AAATACCATTTCAATGCATCACAACAAATTGAAATAGATAGAAGAAGTATTATAGCGATTAAATAAAAAAATGTACTTTTAACTGATAAATGACACCAAAACTTTATATAGTACCTACCCCAATTGGCAATTTAGAAGATATGACTTTTAGAGCCGTAAAGATTTTAAATTCGGTAGATTTAATTTTAGCTGAAGATACTCGAAACAGTATTCATTTATTGCGTCATTTTAACATTGAAAAACCATTAAGGTCTTATCATGCGCATAATGAGCATAATATGGTTGAGCAAATAATAGAAATAATTTCGTCTAATAAATCTGTAGCATTGATTTCCGATGCTGGCACACCGGCAATTTCAGATCCTGGTTTTTTGTTAGTGCGCGAATGTCTAAAACATCATGTGGCAGTTGAAACATTGCCAGGTGCAACTGCATTTGTGCCTGCTTTAGTAAATAGTGGTTTACCTTGTGATAGTTTTGTTTTTTACGGTTTTTTACCTCAAAAAAAAGGAAGACATACCAAATTACTTTCATTAAAAGAAGAAAGTCGCACTATGATATTTTACGAATCACCATTTAGATTAATAAAATTATTAGAAGAATTTAAATCCTACTTAAGCGGCAGTAGACAAGTATCTGTATCGCGCGAGCTCTCAAAACTATATGAGGAAAATGCACGCGGAACGGTTGAAGAAATGATTGCTCACTTTGGTAGTAAAACCATTAAGGGCGAAATTGTAGTTGTATTAGCGGGAAAAGATGAATGATTGTTTTTAAATTAACTTGCTTTAGCTGAAATTCGGCGAACAAAATTATACTTCTTGAACTTCTACTTTCCAATTTTGGATTTTTAATAACCTAAAAAAATCCTCCTCCTCCATTTCTTTTACACAACCTGGTTGCAAATCTCCCAACTGCAGGTCTTCAATTGATATACGAATTAGTCGCTTACAATGATGATACACTGAAGAAACCATTTTACGAATTTGATGAAACTTTCCTTCTGTTAAAGTTATTAGTAGCCAAGACTGAGGCAAATCCTCCCTGAACTCATGCCCACGACTCGGCAAATTAAATGGCTTATCAACTAATTCAACCTGGCATGCTGCAGTTGTATAATAGCCGCCACCTTTAACTCTTATAGTTATTCCAGAGCGCAACATATTTAACCGTTCTTCCGTAATTACTTTTTCAACTTGAACCAAGTATGTGCGTTTGTGAGGGACCTCACTTTGAAATAATAAAGCTGTCACTCTTTTATTTGTTGTTAATAATAATAAGCCTTCAGAATTATTATCTAACCTTCCAATAGCATGGATCCCCTCCGGAAAATCAAAATTTAAATCGCCTAATTTATTAACCTTATCTGGACTAATAAATTGCGATACCATTTTATATGGTTTATTAATAATAAAATATCTATTGGGATTTTGCTGCATATTTTTGAGTAGTAACTATTTTAAAAAATATAAATAACTCTTTAAAAATAATTTCTGTTAATTACAAAATTAAAAACGGGCCAGAAATCAAAACAAAAAACTTGCATTTTTTTCAGAAATAATTATTTACGCTTTTTAATTTCAGAAACTTGATTATCATAGCATAAATAATACTTGCCCTTTGCAAGATTATTTAAATCAGTGTGCTTGCCAAACCCTTTTTTAACAATGCTTCCAAAGGCATCATATAGCTCAAAATTTGTTTCACTCGAATATTGTATTTCTCTATGATCTTTAGTAAGCATAAAATGTGTTTTATCGCTTTTTGAATTTAAAGTGACAACAGAAGATACTTTTGGGGTAATACCTATTCCTACTTGCTTTAAACGGAAACTATTTTCTCCGCTATGCGTTAAAATTTGAAATGAATAATTATGCAATTCAGGGCTACCAATACCTTGCACTTCGCCAACTGTTACCCATTTATTCCACTTAAATTGCTCAATAACATATGGCAATGAGCCACTTTCGCTTTTAGTTGACCATTGTAAAAATCCAGCTGCAGTTAAACTAATACTTACTATTTCAAATGTAGCGCGAGGTTTTAAAACTTCTACATTTAAGATAACCGGAACGCAATCGTTCTTATGATTAATTTCAATAACCACTTTTTGCCCAAACTTAAAATTCATAGCAGATAAGTCAATTTCAAATGCAGAAGAATTAACTTCATCAGTGGTAATTTTACCATTAACTTTAATTTCTGTTGTGCAAAAACCTACGCCATTAGCTCCAAAAGAATTTTGAACGTAGATATTTTTGTTTTGAAAATTTCCTTCAACTACCAAAACGTTTGCCATTAGGTTAACAACAAAAATTTGCAAAAATAGTAGAAACAAGGTGTTTTTCATTCAGAAAGTATAGGGATAATAAATCTACTAAAAAAAATAATTAATTTTAAAAAAAATGCCGGATTTTAACAAAAAAAACTAAGAGCAAAAAAACTATACCAACAATCCATAGTATTTTTGATGCCCCTTTAAAATGCATAGTATTTGAAAAACTGTCCTTTTTGTAGGACCATAGCATGCCTAAAACAAAAATTATCAAAAATAAAATTGCAAATATGAATTGACCAGTTGTGAACATCTTTTCTTATATTTTTGAGTGCAATTTATAATTTTACATTCAATTGATGAAATATATTATTTTTATAGCATTTTTATGTCTTAGTGCGCAATCTTTTGGAAGTAAAATTTCTGAAGGCTTTAAAGCTCTTTCAATTTACGATTATTTTAAAGCTAAACAATTATTTTATAAATGTATAACCAAACATCCTAGTTCATCTGCTTATGGATTAGCAACTATTTACCTCAGGACAGACAATCCATTTACCAATATTGACAGTGCTGCTAAATATATTTCTATAAGTAAAAATCAATTTAAAGATACAAGTTCCTATTCATCATTCCATATTACTATTTCATCCATCAATTTCTTGATAGAAAAAATTGGACTTGACGGATTTAAAAAATACAGTGCTCAAAATTCTGTTAATGCCTACAACCATTTTTTATCACATTTTTATTTTTCGGATAGTACTTTATTACAGCAAGCTTTTTATAAGCGTGATGAATTAGAATTTAGTAAAGTTTTAGCAACACAATCTAGTAAAAAAATCACTGCATTTTTGCTTCAGTATCCACAAACAATTCTGTTTAAAAAAGCAAAGAAAATATATTACGATTTTCAATTTGTGGAGGAGGTACCCGATAAATCAATTAAACAATACCAATTATTTATTAAGCAATTTCCAAATAACCCAAATATAGAATATGCTGAAATATGCCTTTTTAATCAGCTTCAAAGCAGTGAATCGGTTGATAGCATTTATAATTTTATTAAAAACTATAGCACCAAATTAACAAAAGAAAAAGCTTGGAAATTATTATACGGCATTAATGTAAAAAAATATAGCGAAGAAGACATGACAAATTTTTTGCACAATTATCCTGATTATCCATTCAATGAAAGTGTAACTAAAGAAATTTCGTTAGCGCAAACTATTTTACTGCCAATAAAAAA
Organism: Bacteroidia bacterium; assembly: GCA_044357775.1. Lineage (GTDB taxonomy): Bacteria > Bacteroidota > Bacteroidia > B-17B0 > Aurantibacillaceae > UBA4416. The sequence goes on from JBIKOX010000016.1 coordinate 3,525, forward strand.
TACACAAGATAAATATGGCTTCATTGACACAATCGGCAACTGGATAATTAATGCTCAGTATGATGATGCCGCAGAATTTAAAGAAGGTGTAGCCGCAGTTTGTAAAAACGATAGTTGCTTTTTTATTGATAAGGAAGGAAAAATAACATCAACAAGTTTTTACGATGAAACTGAAAGTTATACAGATGGAATAGCCATTGTAAAAAAAGACAGCGTTTATTTTTTACTGAATCGTTTAGGACAAATTATCTCAAAGGGATACCAAGATATCAATGCTGCTTCCAATAACTTATTTGTTTGCAAATTAAATAACCTGTATGGTGCAATAAATTCAAAGGGAGATATTATTATTCCTTTTACATATAACAAATTAGGTAATTTTAAAAATAATTATGCCTATTACATTGCAAATCAATATGGGTTAGTAGATATAACCAATAAAGCTTTAAACGCACATTGGGAATGGATTTCGGATGTGGACAGCAATTTAATTACTGTAGTGAAAAAAAACAACAAATTTGGATTAATGAGTTTGGATGAATCACTTATTTTACCAGCAGACTATGATTACATTACAAACTGTCAAAACGAAATTTATTTATTAGTAAAAAATAATTTATATGGTTTTTACAATGTTCAAGATAAATGTTTCATTACTGCTATAGCATACAATTACAATACATCGTTTGCACCAAGTTATTATGCCAACGGAAAATATTTCAAATTAATAAAAGGCGACGAAGTTGCGCTAGTTGATGCAAATGGAAGATATAGTATAAACTTTGGCATCTACACCAATTTATTTTTCGCAAAATGTGATATTATTCGAATTCAAAAAAATAATAAATATGGATTTGTTGATAGAAAATTAAAAGGAATTACAGCTGTGGAATACGATAAGGCATTTGATTACCTTAATAATTTAGCAATTACATATAAAGGAAATGTTTGCTATTTATTAAATAAAACTGGAGGAGTTACCTATAGTATTATAGATGGTGAAATTAAAACTATTGCAAATTCTTTATTCGAAATTAAACTAAATAATTCATATGGTTTATTAGATCAGGAAGGTAAGCCATTATTAAATCCTGATTACGAATCAATTGCTCATATCTATAATGAACTATATACGTGTGTGAAAAACGATGCCATCTACTTGTTTAATAGCAAAACTAAATCGATCACAAAATTATAAGTGTAATTTACCTCACTGCCGGAAATTCTAAAAGAAAGGTAGTTCCTTTATTAATTTCTGTCTCAAAAGTAATAGTTCCGTTAAACGAAGTAACCGAATTTTTTACCATGGCTAACCCTAGACCCGTTCCAGTTGTTTTAGTTGTAAAATTGGGTGTAAATAATTTAGGTTTAATTTCTTCGGCAATTCCTACGCCATTATCTATCACTTTAATTATTACTTTATGATCCACTTGATAAGCTTCCACTTCAACTTTTCCTTTTTGACCTGAAGGAATTGATTGTTCTGCATTTTTTAATAGGTTAGTAAAAATCCTTAAACATTGCTCTTTATCTGCCATTATAAATAAAGATTGATTAGCGCTTAACGAAATTTCACATTCGGTGTTTTGCTGAAACAAATGAGTAACATTTTGCAAGACGTCAAATAAATTTACAACTTCCAAATTAGCATTAGGTAACTTAGCAAAACTTGAAAATTCGTTTGCAATATGAGACAATGTATCAATTTGTTCAATCAACATCTGCGATACTTTTTTCACTCGCTCATTCATGTCCTCAGGATTCGTTTCTGCAACCCTTTGCAAATGCTGAATATTTAACTTCATTGGAGTAAGCGGATTCTTAATTTCATGAGCTACTTGCTTTGCCATTTCCCTCCATGCACTTTCGCGTTCAGACTTTGCTAATAACTCGGAACTTTGTTCCAATTTAATTAACATATTATTATATTCAGTTACCAAATTACCAATTTCATCATTTGATTTCCAATGCAAAGCTGCATTAAATTTTCCAAATTGAACATTAGAAATTTGCTGCTTTATTATTCGTAAGGGCTTAGTTAAAAAATTTGATACAATTAAAGCAATAATTGTAGTAATAATAAATAAGATAGTGTAAATATTAATGAGAGTAGTTAAATAAGCAGTTAGCTCTTTTTCTAAATCTTTTTGTCTTGCAAAATACGGCAAATTAATATACCCCAAAAGCTTATCGCTTTTGCTATAAAACGGTACGTACGCTGATAGATATTTTAATGATCCAATACTCTCTTTTTGTGAGTAATTAGTTTTAATGCCTTTCATGAAACTTGAATACGCCGTTGGATTCATAAATCTAGAAATCAATCCTTGCTCATAAATAGCTGGCTGCGAGGTAGAATATAAAAAACCATCCTTATTAAATAATGAAATATCACTTCCAAAAAATTGTGCTAACCGCTTCAATCTAAAAGTTGTTATATCTTTATAAATAGGTTCAAGTGATTCTTGCTGACCAATATTTTGTTGTAATTCTTGCAATACAGACTGGGATTTTGAAACTAAATCTTTTTTATTTTTTAATTCGAATTGAGAATTAACAACCCAAATAGTTCCAGCAACAACCGTTGCAAGCGATAAAACAACAACAGAAACTAATATGAACTGAATACGATTATTTAATGAACTAAATAGCGGACTACTTTTAATAATGTACGAATTAAATGATACGATTAAAAGCACTAGCAGCGAAAAGAAAATAAACAAATATGAGTTAGAAGTAAATTGCCTCCAGATACCATATTCCTTATCAGTAATAACAATAGTTGAGCTTTTTTGAGGATTATATAAATAATGTTGATACGAATCATTAGTAGATGATTTAAAAGTAGTCTGATTTATAAATAAAGGGTATTGGTACTCGCCAAAATTGCTAAGTAATTTGTTTGATTCATAAATACCATACGATATATGCTTTGTCTCTAATTTATTTTCAAGAGATTTATCTAGCAGTAAATCCGGAAAGGTGCCAAGATTTGAGGCTAATTTAGGCTCTAATTGAACATATAAGTGAAATGTTTGATTAGGATTTTTAGCAACATCTTCAATATCAATTTTTGAAATATATCTGATTGATTTTTTTTTCTTATCAATAAAATATAAGTCCGAACAAATTGTTTGAGTACCCTCATTTTCAATTTGCTGATTAAAATAATCTTCGTTTAAATAAATCGCATTCACATTAAGAAACACTGGCGTGCAATCATTTTTAAATAATGACATAATAATCTCATACCTTTCAAAGTATCCGCTAAAATTAATTTGGCGCAAACTTTGCTCAATTTGCTCAGCATTTAAAGGGGAAGCAGTTAATAAATTTTTTAAGGAAATATCTGATTTTATTGCGGAAGCCACTTTCGTAAATTCATTTTCCGCTACAACATCCTGGCTATCTGTTAAGTTCAAAGAAATGGCTTCAAAGGTTTGAACTTTATTTAATTGCTCGTATTTACCAAATAGTGATGATACAATAAACGTAGCAATTAAAATGATTACGCCAATACTCATAAAATTGTAAGAAATAGTGTATTTTTTAATAAATACTATAACGGGAACCAACATTAAAGGCCACAGGTAATCTAATGTTATGATGGTTTGCGCCGACTTAAAAAATATTCCAAAAATCAATAAAAACAAAATTGTAACACATACTAACAAGATGGAGTTTTTATCAGAAATTAAATAGCCAATAATTTTTTCAAAAAATAAATAGAAAGAAAAAACTAATAAACCAATTGCGATTAAACCAACAACACTATTGGTTGTAAAATTAAATAATTCATTAATGTTATATGAAATAGTTGAATTGTTAACTAAACTACTTATCAGTGTTGTAATTTGATTTGAAAAAAATACTAAAAAAATAACAGCAACTATTATTACTAGTGCATTAATTATATTGTAAGTTATTTTAGTTTTAAAGTTTGACTTATAAATAATTATGGCTACTAAAAAAATTAAGAAACTATTTAACAAAACGTCTCCTAAATAAGAAAAATAAAAGGACGATGCATCTGCAAAAATCTTTGCATCGTATAATTCACTATTGTAAAATACGTTGGGGATTTTGAAATAAATCATGAGTGTTCTTGAAATAAAACAAATTAATCCAAACAGCAGTATTAAAATGAATTCACGCTTTATTATAATTTTAAGAAATAAAAATAGAGCCAATAAATACAGTAAATAGGAAACTAGATATAAAAGACAAATATAGCCGTCAATAATTTTACTAGCATACAATCCATCACTTCTATATACTTCAAATAATAGCGGGCCAAATTTTGATTTAACAGAATGATTTAAATAGGTGGCTGGAAAAACAAGTTCTGTATTTTCAGGTAACTCAAGCCATTTACTAAAATTATTATTTATAAATCGGTTTTGTAGATCATACTCTGTTTTAATGGCAATTAAAGCTACTAAAGTGTAAATTGATTTTTGCGCAACTTTTTGTTTAATGCATTCATACCACCCGTTTCTAATTTTAATCAACTGCACATTCGCATTAGTTGTTTTATTAATTAAATCAATAGAAGGCTGATTATCGGTCCAATAGCATAAACTATCATTTTCATAAACATACAATGCAACGCCTTCAATGTTAAATAAATCACTATTAATGGCATTGTTTTTTGCAAATAACTCTTTTGGACTTATTGTTTTTAATTTATCTCCTAGTTCTTCTAAATTAACTTTAGCTGCAGTTTCCTTTTCGTGCAGATTTGCTTCTGCCTTAGTAGCAAGTTCTTTCGTGCTTAAATTATTGCTTCGAGAAAGTAAATAAGAAAAAAAAGTGCAAAAAATAGCACCACCTATTATTCCATATAATTTTAAAAGACGCTTATTCATTTGTATTATATGGCAATTTACTGTTTTTTTAACTAATTTTATTAATCCAAAAATGATTTTTTTGAAGATTTAAGTATATTTGTAAGGTAACATCTATTTTTTATGGCAAAACAAACAACCAGTCCAAAACAACCTGTTTTTAAAGAATTAAAAAACACGTTTCATTTTTTTCCGTTTAAAAACCAAAGAGCTCCCTTTATTGTTATCATCCTGCTAGGTTTAATTTTTAATTTAACAACATTAAATAATGAATACGCTTTAGATGATGGTATTATCATTCATCAAAACGATCATGTAATTAAAGGCATTTCTGGCATTAAAGGCATTTTAACAAAGGATGCCTATGAAAGTTTTTACCGCCGTATGAATGCTACTGATCAATTAGCTGGTGGTCGTTACAGACCATTGTCTGTTGTGAGTTTTGCCATTGAACAGGAATTTATTGGTTCCTATAAAAATGGATTATACCCTTCTAGATGCTGGGATACAAACGACAATAAAATAGACGATCCTGAAGAAGACTTAAATAATGATGGTGTTTTTAATGAAGTAGATTGTCAGGTAAAAGGTGCATCAATAAGACATTTCGTAAACATTATCACTTTTATTATTGGTGTCATGCTTCTGTTTTTGTTTTTCAGAAACTACATTTTTAAATCCAACCACGATTTAGCCTTTTTAGCAGCCATCATTTTCTTAATGCATCCTATCCATTCAGAGGCTATTGCAAACGTAAAAAGTAGAGATGAAATTTTTTCGCTTATATTTATTTCGCTCACTTTCTTTTATTCCTTTAAATATATGGAAGACAGAAAAACAAAAACATTATTTTGGGCAGCATTTAGTTTTTTATTAGCACTCCTTTCAAAAGAGTATGCTGTTGTGTTAGTAGTTTTAATTCCAATCGCTTTTTATGTATTCGATCAAATTGAATTTAATCCAAAAACATTTTTTCAGTCAAAAGAGTTTAAACAAACCTTGTATGTATTTGGAACTTTTTTTGCTTGCGCACTGTTAATGCTATTAGTAAAAAGAAGCTCAGATATCCATATACAACCTGGTCAAAAAGCAACATCATCTTTTTGGTTATTTCCAATTATTTATTTAATTGTCGGCGTATTTTTATTGGGCTCCAATAAGAAAAAAGATTTTGGTACATTAATGAGTTGGCATTTCTTTATCATGCTATTTTATTTGGGAATGCGTTTAGTGGCGGTGAAATTAAAACCAGGAGTGCCAGATACTGAAATTTTAAATAACCCATATTTACTTGCTACTCAGCAAGAGCAATGGGCAACTAAACTATTTGTGTTATTAAAATATTTTGGATTGTGTTGGTTCCCACACCCTTTATCATCCGATTATTCTTTTAATAGTATTTTATTTAGAACCTTTAAAAGTTGGGATACTTTATTGTCCTTAGCATTGCATTTAGGTTTATTATATGCAGGCTTTAAATTAGTTTTAAAGAAACATATTTTAGGTTTTGCCATAGCTGTTTATTTTGCATTTTTATTAATGATTGGCAACATCTTAATGGATATTGGTGCTACTATGGGCGAACGTTTATTATTTCATTCAACCATTGGATTTGTTATTGCGCTTGCTTGGATAATTTTAAAAGGATTTGAAAAATTACCAGACTCCATTAATTTTACTGCTAAGCGTGTTTCCTTTTTGTTTATTGTTGGTGTTATGACGGTTTTATACGGATGTAAAACTTGGGAACGTAACTGGGATTGGAAAAACGATATTACTCTTTTCTTAAAAGATGTAGAAACAATGCCAAACTCTGTATTAATACTTGGTAATGCCGGAGCTCGTTATATTGATTTAGCAGACACCAAAACTTATGTTTCAAATCCTTATGATTCAAGTTTAGTGCAGCTAAAAGATTTAAGCATAAATCCTACTGAATCTGAAAAAGGATTAATTGAAGAAACCACAGCACAATTAAAATACGATTTAGGATCAATTGAAGTATACCATGTAGATTCTGTAGATCGTAAAGAATTTAATAAAAAGAGTGTGGCATTTCTTGAAAAAGGGTTAAAATATTTAAAACATGCTATAGAACTGCATCCGCGCTATGTAAATGGCTATTTAAATTTAGGTTTAGGTAGTTATAAATTACATAGAGATAGAGATGCCTTATTTTATTGGAAACAAGCTGAAGCATTATATCCTAACAATCCATATCTAAAAAATTACTATACAGTTATGTATAACGATTTATTAAATAGAGGTTATCAAAAAGCGCAGCGTGGTCAATTAGATAGCGCTATTTACGAATTAAGAAAAACAATTATCTTAGATAAATTAAACCCTGAAGGTTTTTATAATTTAGGTGGAGCTTACTACCAAAATAAACAATATGATAAAGCACGATACTATTGGCAAGAGTGCTTAAAAATAAAACCGGATCATGTGCAAGCTAAAGCTGGCTGTGCAACTATTGTAACAGTTACAGTGCCAACACCGGCGCAACCCCAAGGAGTTAAAAACTAAACCAAAATAAAAAAGCTGCTGATTGGGCAGCTTTTTTTTATACACTTATAATTAAAGAGTAACCACATGAAACTTCCTTCCATTAATTACCTAATTACGAGTGCTAAAAATTCTCTAATCAGATTTCCGCAAACTATTTTATGTTCTTTGATATCCGCTGTTGTGGCTATCTACCTTGTTGAAAATGGAAAATCTGATAGTAGAATGTTGCCCTACATTAATATCATGTTATGCGCAAGTATTGGCATACCCTTGTTTTTTTGCACAACTATTATTTCCAATAAAAAAGGATTTAGTAAAAAAAATAGTGGTGTTATTAACCTAATAGCAGCATCTATTTTAGTAGGTATATTTTTTACTTTGCCTAACGCTACATCAACACACAACACCTCGTTGCCATATATTAAATATGCAATATATAATATTACTTGTCATCTATTAGTGTCGTTTGTTCCTTTTGCATTTAGCAGACAATTAAATGCGTTTTGGCATTACAATAAAATTCTATTTATTCGCCTTTTAGCTTCCATTTTATACTCTGCTTTTATTTTTATTGGATTAGCTATAGCACTTACATCTTTAAAACTGCTTTTTGATATTGATATCCATTCAGAGCTCTATTTTGAAATTTGGATTGTTTTAATTTCAATTTTTAATACCTGGTTTTTTGTATCAGGAATCCCTGAAGATTTTGATCCATTGGAGCAAATTTATGAGTACCCAAAAGGACTTAAAACCTTTTCGCAATTTGTTTTATTACCACTACTTGGATTGTATCTCATTATACTATACACCTATGGTACAAAAATTTTGTTATTATGGGATTGGCCAAAAGGAATTGTTTCATATCTCATTATTTGTGTATCAGTGCTAGGTATTCTTACTTTTCTCTTGCTACATCCTTACGGTAATCAAGACGGAAATAGTTGGATTAAAAAATCATCCAAAGGCTATTATTTTATGTTATTTCCGCTTTTAATTATTTTGTTTATCGCCATTTTTATGCGCGTTGGAGATTATGGAATTACCATCAACAGATACGTTATATTGTTTTTGGGTGTCTGGCTTTCTGTTGTTTTTTTATATACTGCTTTTGGTAAAACAAATATAAAATTTATCCCATCTTCGCTAGCTTGCCTATTAATTATAGTTTCATTTGGCCCTTGGGGGATGTTTTCTTTCAGTGAAACATCACAAGTAAACAGACTTAAAAATATTTTAGAAACAGCAGGTATATTGGAAAATAGCAAAGTGAAAAATGAAACCTATTGGATAAAAGATAGTTTACCAAATTTATGCGCAGATAATACTTTTGAAAATGAAAGTAAATTAAATGATTCGTTAACAAGCGAAGTAAAATCAATACTTGAATACCTTGACAGTCATCATGGATTTTCGTCTATTAAAGAATGGTACAAACAAGACTTAGATTCAATTATTAACTTACAAAGTCCTGAAAAAGAAAATTACTATAATTATTCAGAAGCAGAGTTGTATATGAAAACACTAGGATTAAAATATGAAGATTTTTATGAAGATGATATTGAACCACGTTTAACATTTAATGCTGCTAATACAGGTAGTGTAAAAAAAATAAGTGGTTATGATTATTTTGTACCCTTTGAAAAATACAGCTTTGAAGAAGATAAAGCTATTTTTAGTTTTAGCACTGACACAATAAATTATAAATTAAATTATATAAATAAACCAACAGTTAAGTTGCTGCTAAAAACCAAGACAGAAACTATTACATTTGAAATAGAATACTTAGCCAACAAATTAAGGAAAGAATTTGGCAGTGAACCTGATTCATTACTACCTATTTCAAAAATGCAATTAAATTATTCAAATGCAAATTTTGATTATAAAATAGAGTTTCATTCCATTGAATTAGTGATTCAAAAAAATAATTTAAAACTGGCAAATATATCAGGTGATATTTTTATAAAAAAGAAATTTTAAAACAAACGTATTACTTTATTATCCAAATAATTTAGCAAACACTTCTTCCATTTTAGTTACAGCGATGACTTCAATTTTAAAATTCCTAATATCTAAGCCCTTTAAATTATGAGAAGAAATGTAAATTTTTTCAAATCCCAATTTTTGCGCCTCAAAAATACGTTGATCAATTCTGTTTACAGGTCTTATTTCTCCAGTCAAGCCAACCTCAGCAGCAAAACACACATTTTGAGCAATAGGCAAATCTTCGTTACTTGATAAAACGGCGCATACCAAAGCTAAATCAATTCCTGGATCTTCCACTTTTAATCCTCCAGCAATATTAATAAATACGTCTTTCGCGCCTAATCTAAATCCACACCGTTTTTCCAAAACTGCTAATAACATTGACAATCTTCTTAAATCAAATCCAGTAGATGAGCGCTGTGGCGTGCCGTAAGCAGCAGTACTCACCAATGCTTGTGTTTCAATTAATAAAGGCCGATTGCCCTCTAAAGTAGCTGCAATAGCAACTCCACTAGTTGCTTCATTTCTATTTGTAATTAAAATTTCTGAAGGATTTAACACTTCTTTTAAACCATCGCCGTTCATTTCATAAATTCCCATTTCATTGGTACTTCCAAAACGATTTTTAGTAGCGCGTAGTAAACGGTAAATATGGTTTCTATCTCCTTCAAATTGCAATACGGTATCAACCATATGTTCCAAAACTTTTGGTCCAGCTAAACTTCCTTCTTTGGTAATGTGGCCAATCATAAATACTGGAACATTAGTCTCTTTAGCAAAACGTAAAAACTCAGCAGCGCACTCACGCACTTGACTCACACTACCAGGACTACTATCAATATATCCAGTATGAATTGTTTGAATAGAATCAATGACCACTAATTGCGGCTGCACTTTTTCTATCTGAGTAAAAATATTTTGAGTATTGGTTTCTTGAAGGATAAAACAATTTTCGGTAGTTACGCCAATTCGTTCGGCGCGCATTTTTATTTGCTGCTCGCTTTCCTCTCCACTTACATAAAGAATGCGTAGGTTTTTTAAACGCAAGGCTAACTGCAGCATTAATGTTGACTTACCAATTCCTGGTTCGCCGCCAAACAATACTAAACTTCCCGGCACAATTCCTCCGCCTAAAACTCTTGTTAATTCTTGACCCGGAACTGGAATACGAGGGTATTCTGCCGTGCCTATCTCTTGCAACAATATAGATTGATTGGAACGATTATTTTCATTTTTATTAGCCGAAAATAATTGTAAACGATCATTTTTAGTTTCTTTATGGATGACTTCTTCTACAAGAGTATTCCATTCGCTACAGCTATTGCATTTACCTGCCCACTTAGCGGCTTGCGCGCCACAGCTTTGACAGAAATAAGAAGTTTTTGTTTTTGCCACTTTCTGATTTTTTTATAAATCAAAATTACAACAATTGATAGCTAATGATTGCTATAATTTGTAGCTAAATACATTTAATGCCATTTCATAGTGTTATACCATTAGCTTTTATAGTTTAGTTTTTTTGTTCTCGACTGCGCTCGAACTGACAAACAAGCCTTAATGTTTTTTTAGTCTATTTTATATGAGCTAATGGTATTATTAATAAATTGGATATTGAAGATGACGGTTTTTAAATATTATAAATCCGTGATCTCGACCTAAAAAATTCTAAATGGTCATTTTTCCTATCTTATGCGGAAATAATAGCAGATCCTTAATCTTCGGCTCTTTTTCAAACAAACCAAATACGGCACTACCACTACCACTCATACTGGCGTATAAAGCCCCACAATCATATAAATCGTTCTTTATTTTTTCAATACTTGGATACAAATTAAAAATAGATATTTCAAAATCATTTTTTAAATCTGTTTTCCAAGTTGTGATTGGTTGCTTAATAACCTCTAAAATAGAACGAATTGCATTATTAGGCTTTACTAAACTATATGCTTCTTTAGTATTGCTATGAATGTTTGGATAAATAATAGCAATATACAAATGACTTAAGTTAAGGGTGATATCTGTAAATGAATCTCCTTTTTGCGATGCAAATACGGGTGTATTTTTAATAAAAAAAGCACAGTCACTACCAAGCTGCTTTGCAATTTCAACACGATCAGTTTCTGTAAAATGCAGTTCAAATTGCTCGTTCAATAAATTAATAAAAAATGCTGCATCAGCGCTTCCACCGCCTAAGCCAGCACCCATAGGAATTGACTTTTGTAAGAATACATTTAATTTAGGGAGCGTTTTACGTTGTTTAATTATTTGGTAGGCTTTATATAATAAATTATCCTCCGAGCTTCCAAAAATTGGGATTCCACTTAAATGCAAATTAAAATCTTGCTTATCATCTGTTGCAATAACAACTTCCAAAGCATCATTCCAAGCCACCGGATAAAAAATGGTCTCCAAATTATGAAATCCATCTGAACGTTTTTCGATGATATTTAATCCGAGGTTTATTTTAGCATTTGGGAAACAAATCATCTTACAAAAGTATAAATTTTGAATGTTTTTTTTAGACTAATTAACATTATAAGAAAAAATAAATAGCATTGAACTATTATGATGTTATATAAAAAAAGACTGCCTTTGATGGCAGTCTTTTTAGGGTAAATGAAGGGGCTCGAACCCTCGACCCTCGGTACCACAAACCGATGCTCTAACCAACTGAGCTACATCTACCATTTTGGGCTACAAATGTAATAAAATATTTTATTATTCGGCAAATTTGATTAAAAAAATGAACTCACTATCTGTAGTTATACAAATCTCTTGTCAAGCACATTGCAAACTTATAGCAAAAATTATTTCTTCACACGTTCTACGTATGTAGCTGTGCGTGTATCTACTTTTACTAAATCACCTTCGTTGCAAAATAAAGGAACGCTCACCGTTGCACCAGAATCTAATGTTGCAGGTTTTAAAGTATTTGTTGCTGTATCCCCTTTTATTCCTGGTTCTGCATATGTTATTTCACACACTACAAATGTTGGTGCTTCTGCTAAAATTACCGAATCGCCTTCAAAACTAATTTTCACTTCCATTTCCTCCTTTAAAAATTGGAAACTATCTCCAAATAATTTTACAGGAACATAAACTTGCTCAAAGGTTTCCTTATCCATCACTACTGCAAATTCACCTTCCTGATAAATGTATTGCATATTTTTAAATTCTACCCGAACAATATCAACTGATTCACCGCTTCTAAAACGATTTTCGGTTTGTTTTCCGTTAATCAAGTTTCTCATTTTTGCTTGGTAAAATGCGCGCAAGTTGCCCGGAGTTCGGTGCTGCCAATCTGTTATAATCACTAATTCGTTATTAAATTTAATTATTGACCCTACATTAATGTCGCCTGTGTCTGCCATACTACTATTTTTATATTATTCGTTATTTGTTTTTATATTTTAATTAGACTCCTCTAAATCATGAACAACGCCCATGGAACTAAATTTCTCAATACGAGCATCTATTCGTTGTTGTGGTGTTTGCTTTTTTAAATTTTCCAAATGTTTTAAAATTTCTAATTTAACAGTTGTAAACCCTTCTTGATGATTATTATGAACGCCACCTAAAGGCTCTTTAATAATACCATCAATTAATCCATTAGCAATCATATTATCTGCAGTTAACTTAAGGGCATCGGCAGCAGTTTCTTTAAAACTCCAACTACGCCATAAAATGGATGAACACGATTCGGGAGAAATTACCGAATACCATGTATTTTCTAGCATTAACACTTTATCACCTATGCCAATTCCTAATGCTCCGCCACTTGCACCTTCGCCTATGATGATACAAATTACAGGGACTTTTAGTTGAACCATTTCCAGTAAATTACGGGCAATAGCCTCCCCTTGTCCGCGTTCTTCAGCCTCTAAACCAGGGTAAGCTCCCGGCGTATCGATAAAAGTAACAATTGGTTTATTAAATTTTTCGGCCATTTTCATTAAACGTAAAGCTTTGCGATAGCCCTCAGGGTTTGCCATTCCAAAACGACGAATTTGTCGCATTTTAGTATTAATACCTTTTTGCTGACCAATAAACATAACAGTTTGCCCATCAATATCACCAAAACCTCCTACCATTGCTTTGTCATCGCCCACAGTTCTGTCTCCATGCAATTCAATAAACGAGCTATTTGAAACAGCATCAATATATGCTAAAGTATAGGGTCTTTCAGGATGACGGCTTAACTGAACACGTTGCCAAGGGGTTAAGTTCGAGAAAATCTCTATCCGCTTTGCGTGAATTTTGGCTTCAACTTCTTCAATTGGCTTGCTCATATCCACTTTGCTATTTTCTGCAACGCTTTTTAGTTTCTCTAACTCTTCAGCTAACTCCTCAATAGGTTTTTCAAAATCAAGATATATCATTGTATTTGGTAATTAGTTAGAAGGTAAAGATACTAAAAAATTGAAAAATTACCCTATTTTAAAACTTATGCGCTGATGGATGGATTAGAAAGGAATCATATTTTAGAGTCCATTAAATAACTTATTTTAATAAAAGCCGCTCAACCAAGTTTGTAAACTGTATTATACTATAAACCATTTTACCATTAGTTTTTATTTTTAGCTATAAATTAGGATTAACAATTATTGAATTGAAAATCAGAAAAACGCCTTAGCATTTTATAAAAGTCAAGCTTATAGAGTCAAACAAACACGCTTTAAATTGTGGGATATTATTCAACATTATTTGATGGTAAAAGAAATTTAATAAGCTGCCCTGCCATAGAAAGTTTGCTTAGTGAAAACTAATATTAACTTTACAATTTGGAACAAAAAAAACTTCATATTCTATTTTTGTGCTCATGGTATCCCAATCCTGAGAATGCTCCTCATGGAATTTTTTACAAACGTCATGCAGAAGCTTTATCTATTCAACATTATGTAACAGTTGTATATTCAAAGTCACTTGATTCCATTTCCGAAGAAACTATTTCGATAAAACAAACAGGAAATTTCAAAGAAATTTGTTTATTCTATCCAAAAATAACTAATAAAATTATTATAATAAATAACATTATCAAATTACTAAAATATCGAAGTTCTTATAACAAAGTATTTGGAAAAAATTATTTGCCTGATGAATTTGATATTATTCATGTAAATACAATTTTTCCTGTTGGTATTGCAGCCCTTATTGCCATAAAAAAATGGTCTAATGCAAAATTATTTGTTTCAGAGCAATGGAGCGGCTATTATGCAGAAGATGGAAATTATAAGGGCTTTTTTAGAAAGTATATAACAAAAAAAATAATTCGAAAAACAAAAGCCATTTTTGTAATTTCTGATAAATTAAAATACTCTATGATGAGTCATGGTTTATTAGGAAATTACGAAAGCATCAATAATACTGTTGATACATCGATATTTAAGCCGCAAGATAATACTTTTAATAAAAATAATGAACTACAACTATTACATATTTCATCATTGGTTAATCGTGAAAAAAATATTATCGGTATCATTTATATAATAGGTGCATTGGTGACAAAAAAAATAAATGTAAAACTTACGATTATAGGTTCTAATGAAAAAGAAAAAAAAGTTTATGATCAGCTTATAAATGAAAAAAAACTAAATAAATTTATTGATTTTGTTGGATATAAAACACCAAAAGAAATTACTGAATATATGAAAATATCAGATTTATTTTTGTTATTCAGCAATTTTGAAGGAATGCCTAATGTCATATTAGAATCACTAGCGTGTGGATTACCTGTCATATCCACAGATGTGGGTAAAGTACGTGAAATGATAAATTCAAATATGGGTATTGTTTTGAAAGATAATACAATAGAAGAATGTGTAAATTTTATTTCAAAATACAGGAGAGAAAATTTTGCAGATAAAGAAATAATTCACCAACATATTGTAAGTAACTATTCTCCAAATGCAATAAGTAATCAGATAACAGAAATATATAATAAGTACTTAAATTAGTGTTAAAAAACATTATATCTACACTTTTCACAAAAGGATTTGTTGCCTTAGTTAATTTAACTATTCTAATAGTATCATCAAAGCAATTAGGTAGCGATGTGAGAGGTCAGGTAAGTTTATTGATATTAAATATTGCTATCATACAGATTATTAATGAAATTTATACTGGCTATGCGCTAGTGCACTTTATTGCAAAATTCTCTTTAAAAAAAGTCTACACACGAGGGATTATATGGACTATAGCCTGCACACTATTTTGCGCAGTTATTATGCTAATATTATTTACTTGTTTTGAAATTGGTGTAAAAGAACATTGGATTCATTTACTGCTGTTATCTTTTATAATTATCCTTCACTCTTTTCACATGGTAATAATTTTAGCGAGAGAGCGGATTAAAATTTATAATATTTTAAATCTTCTGCAGCCAACTTTATTACTCATAGTCTTATTAATTAATTTTTTCTTTTTTAAATTTAAAAATGCTGATAGCTACATTATAGCGCTTTATATTTCCTTTAGCATTGTAATTATAGTTTCTAGTATTCAAGTATATAAACTATTAGGTAATCCACATCAAAATTTACCACTATTTGAATCCAAACAAATTATTAAAAATGGATTTTATAATCAGTTAGCCAATTTATGCCACATGCTTAGTAATAGATACAACTATTATTTATTGGGTAATACCATTTTGGTAGGAATATACTCAAGCTCTACTTCATTAATTGAATCCATTTGGATTATTAGCGGAAGCGTTTCTCCTATTATTTTAACTCATATTGCCAATGCCAAAGATTCTAAAAATAACGCCCGAATTACATTTTTATTAGCTAAAATATGTTTCTTTTTGAGTTTACTTTGCGTAATTGTTTTGTATTTTATTCCGCGAGATTTTTTTGTGTATTTATTAGGAGAAGATTTTATTCATGTAAAAACGGTGATGTTGTATTTGTCTCCGGGCGTTTTACTGATAAGCTTCGCCACTATTATCAGTCATTATTTTGCAGGATTAGGTAAGCAAAAAATATTACTGACCGCAAACTCATTTGGCTTATTAGCAACGCTTTGCACGAGTCACTATTTTGTTTCAAATTATCAATTATTGGGAGCGTGTTATTCAACCATCATTTCGTATTTTGTAGCTTCAACCATTTTAGTAGTTGTATTTATGAAAGAAAATCGCCTTAGAATTTTAGACCTACTAAACGTTAGGAACGATTTTTATTTATTAAAGAAATAAATTTTTAAGCTACACAAATAAACAATTTTCATCAAGCGCAATAATCTTTAATTTCCAAATTCGCTAATGAATTTAATACGCATTAATCGTACTTCTTCTTCGCTATATTCATCTTCACCTAATTCTTTTAAAATAGCATTAACGTCATCAGTTTCAGCTTCGCGCAAGCATTCGTAAATTTCATCTTTTTTATCTTCATCAATCACTTGGTCGATATAATAATTGATATTAACTTTTGTACCAGATGTCACAATGGTTTCAATCTCCGTTAACAAATCATTCATTTTTAGGTTTTTGTTTTTAGCCATATCTTCAAGGCTTACTTTCCTATCAATGTTTTGAATGATAAATACTTTTAAACCCGATTTGTTAACCACTGATTTAATAACCATGTCGATTGGTCGTTCAATCTCATTTTCCTCAACGTGCTTTTTTATAAGCTCTAAATAAGGTTTTCCGTATTTAGCAGCTTTACCTGCGCCCACCCCTGTTATTTTTGTCATTTCATCCATCGTAATTGGATAGTTGATTGACATTTCTTCTAAGGATATTTCTTGAAATATAACATACGGAGGCAGATTAGTTTGCTTGGCTATTTTTTTAGTTAAGTCTTTTAGCATAGCGTATAATACCTCATCTGCACTATGTGATCCTTTGCCTGTAGTGATATCATCGTCGTTATCACTTTCAGCATTACTAAAATCATTATCTCTGGTAAATTTGATGCTAAACGGATTCTTTAAATACTCTTTTCCTTTGCTTGTAATTTTTACCAATCCGTAATTTTCAATGTCTTTAGCAAAAAATCCATTAACGATAGCTTGACGCATGACAGCATTCCAAAATTTATCATCCTTATCATGCTCAACTCCCTCGCCCCACGTTTTTAGCTCATTGTGTTTATATGATTTACCCGTTGCGGTTAAGTTCCCCATTAACAGGTTAATAATATCTTTTACTTTATGTTTTTCCTTACTTTCTTTTACAGCTTTTATTGCCAATTTTAAATCATCTTGAGCTTCAAATTTTTGTTTTGGATGACGGCAATTATCACACATCTCGTTACATTTTTCGTCATTAAATTCTTCGCCGAAATAATGTAGAATAAATTTACGACGGCAAGAAGATGTTTCGGCAAATGAAGCCGTTTCGGATAACATTTGTTTACCAATTTCCTGCTCGTTAACTGGTTTGTCTTTCATGAATTTTTCCAATTTCATGATGTCATCATAACTATAAAAAGTGACGCAATTTCCTTCTGCACCATCTCTGCCAGCACGACCTGTTTCCTGGTAATAACCTTCTAACGATTTTGGGATATCATGATGAATCACAAAACGAACATCTGGCTTATCTATTCCCATTCCAAAAGCAATGGTTGCAACAATCACATCAATGTCCTCCATTAAGAAACCATCTTGTGTTTTTGCCCGTTCCTTTGCGTCCAAACCTGCGTGATATGGCGCAGCTTTAATACCATTTACTTTTAAGGCTTGCGCTACTTCTTCAACCTTTTTACGACTTAAACAATAAATTATACCAGATTTTCCTGTATTTTGCTTAGCGTATTTAATTATTTCCTTAATAACATCTTTTTTGGCACGAACCTCATAATATAAATTATCTCGGTTAAAAGAGGATTTAAATAATTTGGCCTCTAACATCCCTAAATTCTTTTGAATATCTTGCTGCACTTTTGGTGTAGCGGTTGCCGTTAAGGCCATTACAGGCACTGAGCCTAACTTGTCAATAATGGGTCTTAAACGGCGGTATTCTGGACGGAAATCATGGCCCCACTCTGATATACAATGCGCTTCATCAATTGCAAAAAAAGATATTTTAAATTCAGAGAAAAAAGCAACATTATCTTCTTTATTTAGCGTTTCGGGAGCAACGTATAATAATTTTGTTTTACCAGATAAAACATCCTGCTTTACGATGGCAATTTCAGACTTATTTAAAGATGAATTCAAAAAATGAGCTATTCCGCTCTCGTTACTAAAACCCCTTATAGCATCCACTTGATTTTTCATTAGGGCAATTAACGGAGAAACAATAATGGCAGTTCCTTCGCTCATGATTGCGGGCAGTTGGTAGCAAAGTGATTTTCCGCCACCTGTAGGCATAATAACAAACGTATCTTGTTTATTTAGGATGTTATTAATAATAGATTCCTGGGTGCCCTTAAATCCTCCAAAACCAAAAAAAGCTTTTAATGGATCTATTAAATTATGATTTTCAACTTCTGCAATCATGGTTTTACTGATTAAAATGTATTGTTGAGTGAGTAAACGATTTACGTTAATTACAACTAAAGATATAGTTAAATTTTTGAATAAAGAAAAATTATTTTGCAGTTATTGCGCTACCTAAGACTAATTAACCATTTGAAGCGATGAATCTTCAAAATAAATTAAATATTCATCATAAGTTTGCATCCATCTTGCGATAATGGAATAAAAAGAACACAATAAAAATAACTGAATAAAAAATATTAAAGTAAAATCGGGCCGTATACATTTCTAAAAACATAAATGTAATAACTCTCAAACAAAAAATAATAATGAATAGCTGCACTCCCCATTTTTTCATATGCCAAATGCCAATTAGCGAGACAAATTGAAGGGTGATAATTATACCTAAAATCATTGGAATAAAATCTCCCATGCGCTTAATTGAAGGTATAAACAACATCGGAAAAGCTAACAATACCAAAACAATAGCTATTACTGTTATAACACTTATTGTTTTTGGACGATGAACTACTGCCATATTAATTTGTTCTTATTGCTTCTACTGGATCTAATTGCGAAGCGCCATAAGCAGGAATAAAACCACTTATGATACCAATCAAAACTGAAATAGTTAAACCTAAAATGATATTGGAACGCGTTAAGGTTATTTCCATATCGATTACTCCTCCGGCCGCAAAGGTGAGCAAGTAAATAATTAATAGTCCTATAATTCCACCTATTAAAGATAAAAAAACCGCTTCAAATAAAAATTGTGCTAAAATAAAATAATTTTTAGCGCCTAATGACTTTTGAATTCCGATTAAGTTGGTGCGCTCTCGAACAGATACAAACATAATATTGGCAATGCCAAAACCACCCACTAAAATTGAAAAACCACCAATAATTGCACCCGCAATACCAACAATATCAAACAAGCCATCAAAATTTTTACTCAATAAATTAGTTTCGTTAAGTGCAAAATCGTCATCTGCCACTGGCTTCAAACCTCTAATTCCTCTCATAATACCAGTAAGTTCATCTTTTAACTGCTCATTGGTAACACCAGGTTTTGCTTTAGCAGCAATAAAAGGATCACTATTCTCCGACTTAACATCCATAAATAATCTTGCAAAATTATATGGAACAATGGCCTGATTATCCATACTATTACCCAACATACTTTCGCCTTCCTTTTTAAACAAGCCAATTACTTTACAGGTCCTTCCTGCCACTTTAATACTTTTTCCAATCGGATCTTCATTGTTTGGAAAAAGACCATCCACTAGCGTGCTTCCAAGTAAAACGACATTATAACCACCCTCAGCTTCATCTTCTCTAAAATAACGACCGTCACTTATTTCAAAAGATTTTACCTGCCCATAGCCATATGACCAGCCTGAAACGATAGCATTTTCAACTGTACTGTTATTATGTTTTAATACTTTTCTTGCCCCAATTCTAAAACCAATTGCTTGTATACTTTTTGCTTTGCGCTGAACTTGATCCAATTCAGCATACATGGGAACGGGACGATTCATATATTTCCACCACGGATAATCTGGCCCAAAAGTCCAAGGCCACTTCATTACAAAAACAACGTTGTCGCCTAAACTTTGCACACTTCCTCGTATATTTCGCTCTAAACTATCTACAATTGTAAATACGGTAATAATGGCAAATATGCCAATGGTAATTCCTAACAAACTTAAAAAAGTTCTTAGTTTATTTGCTACTAAAGCACCCCAGGCAAAAATGATGCTTTCTTTTAATAAGGTAAATACCATAGTGTAAATATAATTGATATTACATTGCTTTTTTGAGTTTTTTGTTTCAACGGCATTTCGATAGGATAGGGGGATTTTTTGAAATGAACTATTTTTTTAAACCTCCGCAGAATTTGAGCTAAACAAATGCTTTTTAAGATTTTATATGATTTGCTTTCTTTTGTTTTTGCTCAATTAAACTTAAATTTGATTTTTAATGCTTTATTCATGAGGTTTTCGTTTTTAATTATAGTTAGTTGTAGCTCGATAATTAGTTTTTTATCTTGCAAAAACACGCTCTCGTATAATAAGCATGTTAAAGAATTAGATAGTTTGAAAATTGTAGTGCTGCAAGCTATTGATAATTTTAAAACAGTAGACAGTTCAACTTGCATAAATATATATGCTAAACATTACACTTATACTCAGTTTATTAATTCACATTTAAAAGATACAGTTACAAAAACAATTGCCGAAAACTTGCAAATTTTTAGTTCAGTTGGACTAGGAATTGCAGATTACGTTTCAATGCGTTCAAACCTGTTGCAAGAAGCACAATTATCGCTCACGCAATTAAATGCCTTATCACACGATTTAAAAAATAGTAGTTTAGATAATGATGAAGCTATAGAATTTATAAATATTGAAAGAAAAGGTGCAGAAAAAATTATTGAAGAATTAAAAATAAATACGGAAAGGATAAGAAAACATTTAGATTTATATAATCAAGCGGCGCCTGCTTGTGAAGATTTAGTGAAACAACTTAATGCAGGAATTTTACCTCCAATTATAAAACCAGAAAATAAATAACTTGTTACGCGTATTCTTCATAATTATTTTATTAATATCAACCTTTTCAATAGTTAAGGCTCAAAAAAGTTTTGATGATAAATTGGCTATTCAATATTATGATCAAAAGCAATTTGACAAAGCCATCGTTTATTTTGAAAAGTTATATGATAAACTTCCCGAGGCTTATTATTCCTATTACTTTAAATGTTTGCTGGAAACAAAAGATTATAAAACAGCCGAAAAAATTACAAAAAAACAAATTAAACGTAGCGATGTCAATACTTATTTATATGTAAAGCTTGGGTTAGTTTATAAATTAATGGGAAATCCAGAAAAAGAAAAAGACCAATATAGCAAAGCTGTTAAAGAGGTTATACCAGAACAAAATACACTATTTGCGCTGGCTCATGCTTTTGAAGATGAAGAATTATTTGATTACGCAATTGACGTATATAAAAAAGGAAGAAAGCAAACTCCAGAAAGTTATCCTTATTATTACGAAATAGCTGATTTATATAAAAAGAAAGGTGATTTAAAAGCAATGGTAAATGAGTATTTAGATGCGATTGAATTTAGAGAAAGTGAATTGTATACAGCTCAGGCAAACTTGCAACAATCATTAGGATATGATGATAAAAATGGAGGGTTTAATAATCCTATTTTAAAACAAGAATTGCAAAAACGCATTCAGCAAAAATCTGATAAAACCATTTTTTCTGAATTTTTAATTTTTATACTTAATCAGCAAAAAGAATTTGAAAGTTCATTTGTTCAAAGCAGAGCATTAGATAAACGGCAAAAAAGTGATGGAGCCCGCTTAATGGATTTAGCTAAATTATGCGTTAGCAACGAAAATTATGCTGTGGCTGAAAAATGCTATCAATATGTCATAAGCAAAGGGAAAGATAATCCATATTATGATGTAGCAAATATTGAAAAATTAAATGCCAATTATTTACAGTTAACTAATCAGCCTAATCCAAACAATTTGGATGTAGTATTACTAAATACAAGTATAGAAGCCGCTATAAAAGAATACGGTACTGGTAGTTTAACTTTGCCACTAATTAAAAAATCAGCATTGCTCAAAGCATATTACCTAAACCAACCACAAGAGGCAATTCAGTTTTTAGAAGAAGTTACAACACAATATAGCTTTAACAAAAACGATTTGGCAGACATTAAATTAGATTTAGGTGATATGAATTTATTAGTTGGAAATATTTGGGACGCTTCCTTAATATATTCGCAGGTTGAAAAAGATTTTAAATATGAAGTTGTTGGGCAAGATGCAAAATTCAGAAATTCTAAATTAAGTTATTATGCCTCAGATTTTAAATGGGCAAAAGCACAATGCGATATTTTAAAAGGAGCAACTACTAAAACGATAGCTAATGATGCGTTGGATTTATCATTAATAATTACCGATGCAATTGGAGTAGATACAAATGCAGCTCCGTTAAGTATGTTTTCTTCGGCTGAACTTTTAATATTGCAACATCAGTATGAAAAGGCCCTAGCAAGATTAGATAGCATTAATCTCGTTTATACTGAACACACATTAGGCGATGATATTTATTATAAAAAAGCAGATCTTTTTAAACGCACAAATCGCTATGCTGAAGCCGCTAAAATGTATGAAAACATTCTAGAGTTTTATCCTACAGAATTGTACGGCGATGATGCCTTATTTAAAGAAGCAGAATTATTCGAACGTTATTTAAACGATAAAGAAAAAGCAAAACAATTATATCAAGATATGTTAGTTAAATACCCTGGAAGTATTTATGTAGTAGA
>JBIKOX010000072.1:0-13161 GCA_044357775.1 Bacteroidia bacterium
GTCAACGAGTTTTGCATAATTACCTCAAAAATGTTTCTGGTTATCATCATGATGTAAGAGATATTGCTTCAACCTATTCAGATTTAGTGACTAAAATAATTGTGCATCCTTCTGATGTAGTAAAAATTTTCAATTGTAATCTTGATTTTTTGATTACTCAACAAACTCTTTGGCGGCAGAATTTTATTACCCACTCATCAGAATTATTAATAAGTACTATTGAACCACAAAAAGGTGATAAAAGATTTTCTGATCCTGAGTGGACCACAAATCCCTATTTTAATTTTCTGAAACAAAATTATTTATTTTATTCAAACGTAATTAAAAAGGTTATGGATGAAATAAAAATAGATGATAAAATAAAGAAGAAACTTATTTTTTATACCGGACAATATGTCAATGCGTTTTCGCCAACAAACTTTATTTATACTAATCCAGAAGTTCTCAAACTGGCGATAGAAACTAATGGAAATAGCTTAGTTGAAGGTTTAAATAACCTTGTTCAAGATTTAGGCAAAGGAAGAGTTACTCAAACGGATGAGAACGCATTTTCTGTGGGGAAGAATTTAGCTATAACGCCAGGTTTTGTAATTTATCAAAATGAACTAATTCAATTAATACAATATTCTCCAATTACAAAGTCAGTTTATGAGGTTCCTTTATTAATCATTCCGCCTTGGATAAATAAATTTTATATATTGGATTTACAACAAAGTAATTCTTTCGTAAAATTTTTAGTAGAAAATGGCATAACGGTTTTTATGATTTCATGGCGAAATCCAAAACAAGGAACTAGTAATTTTTCATTGGATGATTATGTTAGCAAAGGCGCTTTAAAAGCCATAGAAGTTATACAAGAGATATGTCATGTAAATAAAATAAACACATTAGGTTATTGTTTGGGAGGCACTTTATTAAGTATTGCTTGTGCTATTTTAGCTAAAGTTAAAAAGGACAATCCTATTTGTGCAGCATCTTTTTTAGCGTCGATGATTGATTTTAAAGATATTGGACCAATGGGAGATGTAATTGATGGTGCACTAATTCGTAAGTTAGAAAGAGGAGAGTTACTTCATTATGGAGTTTTAAATGGTCATGATATGGAAACTGCGTTTAATTTAATTCGTCCAAATGATTTAATTTGGAATTATGTTATTCATAATTACTTAATGGGAAAAAAGCCTTCTGTTTTTGATGTGATTTATTGGACAAATGATAATACAAATCTTCCAGCAGATATGTACGTTTATTATATGAAACAAATTATTCTTGAAAATAGATTAAGTCGAAAAAATGCTTTACGAATATGTAATACTACTATTGATATTAGTGAAATTAATTTTCCGGTATTTGTAATCGGTTTAAAAGATGATAATATTTCGCCAGCAATTACAACTTTTACTACTACCGAACTTGTTAGTGGAGATGTTGAATTTATTTTAGGGGAGTCAGGACATGTGATGGGTGCCGTAAATCCTCCGGCAAAAAATAAGTATGGTTATTTTATCAATGGAAAGTTAGGCGATGGTTTTGAAGTTTGGAAAAGTTCCTCGCAATACATGAAGGGGAGTTGGTGGCTATATTGGAGAGATAAACTGATTTCATTTTCGGGTGAAATGGTTACTGCACCAATTCACGCGGGCAATAGTATTTATAATATAATCGAATCTGCTCCGGGAAGTTATGTCAAAGAAAAATGCTAATGATTTTGAATTAATTTTTGTCTTTACTATAGTTTATTAACTATTTATAAAAGTATTAACTATTTTAATTTGTGTTTCTTGGAAATTGAACTGTAAATTCTGTTCCTTGATCTATTGTACTTGAAAATGATATTGTTCCTCCAATTAGTTCTACATATCGCTTCACGATATTCAATCCTAGCCCAGTGCCTTCAATGTTTAATGCATTTCCAGCTCTAAAAAATTTGGTAAATAGGTTGTTTTGGTCTTCTAGTGGTATTCCAATTCCTTTATCGGCAATTCTTAAAATTACTTTCTTTTTAGAAACTTCTACTTCTAATGTAATTTCTTTTTCTTCTTGTGAATATTTTATGGCATTGGAAAGTAAATTGATATATATGTTTTTTAAAATATTTTTATCCTGAAATACAAAACTGTCTCCTTGATGTTTATAGGAAATAGTTTGTCCGTATTTTAATATTCCTTTTATTTCTTCAACCAATTCCTCAGTAAATACAAGTAGGTTAAACTCTTCTTGTTTAGCTTCAATTTTTCCTTGATCTAGTTTGTCTAAAGACAGAAAATCATTAAGTATTTCTGTGAGGTGATTAATTGATTTTTTTATTCTAGAGATATGTTTTTCTCTGTTTTGTAAATAACTAGCATCATTGGCTTTCTCTATTAAGTCTGTATATTTTTCTACTAAAAATACACTTGATAAAATTGAGCTTAAGGGTGTACGAAACTCATGTGAAGCCATTGAAACAAATCTTGACTTTGCTTCATTTAAGGATTTTTCTTTTTCTAAGGATTGCATTAGTTCTAATGTTCTTTCTTTTACCAAGTTTTCAAGCTTTGTATTTAAAGTTCGTCTGGTATGAATATCGGTGCAAGAACCAATGTATCCTTTAAAAGATCCATCTGGCATTAAAATTGGTTTGGCATAATCGTAAACCCATCTATATTTTCCATCTGTTCGTTTTAATCTATACTCTCTTTTAAATGACTTTCGTAAATCAAATGCTTTGCTATAAGTTTTTTGAAAATTATCTAAATCATCTGGATGTATGACTTTGGCCCAATCACTCTCTAGTATTTGTTTTGTGGTTCTTCCTGTAAAGTCAATCCAGGTGCTATTCACGTAATTTATGGATTGATTGTTGTCAGATCCCCAAATCATAACTGGCGAATTATCTGCAATACTTCTAAACCATTCTTCACTTTCTGCAATAATTTTTTGAGATTTTAATTTTTCCGTTACATCAATATAGGTGGATAAAATGTGATCTTCTCCATCAATTTGTATGAGTTCTGTTGAAAAGATTAAGTGTATTGGTTTACGGTTTTTTGAATATAATACAAGTTCATGTTTATTAAATGTATCATCTTTACCTAAGCAATTTATTATTTCAGCGCTATTATCTTGCACGCAGCTATATAATTTTAGCAAATTTAGCGTACTTCCAACTACTTCCTTTTTGCTGAACTCAAATAATTCTAAAAAACTGTCATTAGCATCAACAATATAATCGTCAGATTGGCGTGATATGGATAACGGAATAGGACATGATTCAAAAGCCTTGACAAATCGTTTTTCTATTTGCGCTTTGGCAATGTCTGATAGTTTACTTTTAGTAATATCTGTATAAAATACGTCAATACCATTATCATGCGGAATTACATTTAATTTTAGCCATTTATTTGAAGTAGAATCTAGAACTTGAATAGACATAGATGTTCGTTTTGCCATTGCATTTACAAATTCATTTTTTGTAGCTTCATCTGTGAGTTCAGGAAAAATGTCCCAAATTATTTTACCAATAATTTCTCGTCTATTTTTCTGCAGTAATTTTGTGGCCCAATCATTTACATAAGTACATTGCCAAGTTTTATTTAAACTGATAAACGCTTCGCCTACGCTCATTAAAAGGCCATCTAAATCAGTTTTGTTTTTCTGTTTGATGATTTGAATTGTAGTGTCGTGAGTCATAACTATTATACCTTCAGCATTTGATCAAAAGTATTGCTAGAACCTTATTGTTTTTATGTTTTAAAACATTTGTAGTTGTGATTTATTACAACTGAATAACTCTTAGTTATTAACACATGGATATTTTCATTATTTAGTTTTACTCTTCAATCTATTATTCTGTTTCTGAATTGTCAGATTTGTAGTATTGCATTAAAATGAATGTCATTATAAATCCGCTGCTTAATCCTTCTGCAGCTGTGATTCCTAATAGTCCTATTATGGTAGATTCGCCAGAAAATAAATTACCAAAGGATATGTTTTCTTTTAAGTAGTAAAAGAAAGGTCGATCTAGTAGGGTTGTATAAATAAGCATAAATATGTTAAATATTACTACGGATACTATTGACACGATGATTCCTGCTTTTAATCCTTCAAAATAATTTATATTTCCATTAATTTGTGCTATCCTTTTTATAGAAGATCGCAGTCCAGTAAATAATACAATAATATTTAGGTAGTGAAGCGTTAAATTATGATGCAAATTCATTACACTCATTAAAGTAAAATACGCTATTAATCCAATAGCTGTATATATTCCGGTCTTTAGGGTTATCCTTGTTATATCTGTTTCAGTAAATTTCATTACTTTTTTTAGTTTTTCCATAGTTGTTTTCGCTAGATTTTTTACAAAATTTAGTTTGAAGTATATTTTACATGAATTATTAGCGCAGCTATTTTATAATTTTATTTAACTTATGTGAGTTAAATATGTAATGGATATTATTTTATTATTTAGAAATTATTTTTTTACGTATTTTCTTTTTGTTTTTTTTGCATTTAAATGTTCATTGTTTTCAATTTGTAAAGTGTGGTCATTTATTTCAGTTTGTTTACTTCTATCTGGCCGGTATTCATTAAAATTAGGATAGTATCCTTTGCTTATTTTTTGAATAAATTTTTCAAGTAAACGAAGATTATTTTTTAATTGTTTCATCGGTATTTTTTTTAATGGTTATATAACTTATTTAGTATTTTTTATGTTATAGCTTTTAGCACGGCTTGTAAATTCAAATAGTTGAAAGCAGGCACAGCTAAATATTTTAATTTAAATTGTTGTACGCTTATTATTGATGGTAAAATTTGTAACATTATTTTATGGTGCTTTTTAATTTTTTATGGTGTTTTTTTATTAGATAGACATCTTTTTTGTAATTATAATATTCATAGTATAGTTTTTTAATTTTCTCATTGATATCATTTGCGTATTCATAGTTATAATCAAAATTTTTTATTTTGGAATTATATTTAATATCTGCAATGGAGTTATTTAGGATCGATACGTTTAATTCACTTATAGCCTCAAACATTTCTGTATCAAAAAACAAGTGGTACCGTTTTAATGTTGTTTCGTTTATTCTTGTATCTACATTTAGTATTTTTGGTATAAATCCATTTTTTGATATTTCTATTGTGTAGGAGTTATTCAGCGGTAATTTAAAAAAGCAGACTCCATTTTTATTAGAGTAAACATGTTCTATTGGTTTTTTATTTGAATTGTAAATAGTTATTTTAGCGCTATCAATAAGGTTTTTATCCGCTTTTTCAAATTCGATAGCTTGCTTTATTACACCATGCATTTCCAGATAGGTAGTAATTATATTTTCATTAGAATTTACCTTCGTATTCGAAAGTAATGTTGTAATTACTGTAACTATTATTAAGGAAATAATAAATTGCACTTTTAAATTGTTAAATAGTCTATTTAATGTCCCTACCTTTTTCATACTGAAAGTTTTGTATTTATAACTAAGGTAATTTTAGAAGATGTGTAATAAAATGATACGATATATTTTTTTAATGATTTTAAACAAGGCCTTAATTATTTACTCCTTGGCTGTTTGTTTTTAATTAGTTTTATTGTGGATGAAAAAAAAATTTGAAGTTGATTTTGTAAAATGTTCCCTAAATAATACTGGCCTACTTAATACTTAAGTAGGCCAGTTATTAATCAAGCATTTTTAAGTACTAAGCTACCTTTATTTCTTTTTTTTGTTTTGTTGGAGTGATTTCTCTTTTAGGTAACGTTAGTTTTAGGATTCCTCCTTCATACTTAGCTTCAATTTTTTCAGGAACTGAATTGTTTGGTAATTGAAAGGATCTGCTAAAACTACTGTACGAAAATTCTCTTCTTCTGTAGTTTTCTCTTTCTTCTCTATTTTCTTTTTCTTTTTCTGAACTGATTGTTAACGTTCCATTGTCAGTCTCTACTTTAAAGTCTTTTTTTTCTAAACCTGGCGCAGCTAGTTCTATTTTAAAGGCTTTTTCATCTTCGCTAATGTTGGCAGATGGTAAATTAGCATTTAAGCCACCCATTAAGCCGCTGGTTAAATCAAATAGATTTGGTCTTACAACAACATCAGTGTCAAAGAAATCATTTACTAAGCTTGGAAATAAATTTCCGTTTTTTTTTACTAATAATGACATGTTTTTTAGTTTTTAAAGTTTAACAATTATTTATGGTTGCTAAATTATTTTATTTGATGTTTGATTTAAATGACTATTATCAGAGCATGCTATGATTATTAATATTTAGTAACTATTGTATTTTTTAATTGCAAGATGTAAGTAGTATCATTTGGTATTAAGTGGTATTTAATTGTAATACTATTTTTTTGAAATTTTCTTTGTACGCACTAAAAAAAACTAACTATGAAACCTTTTTTAATTATAACATTTAGTATTATTATAGCAGTATGTATGGTATTGGCTGCTTGTAAAAACAACACCGACAGTTTAATTTCCGAATATGACCCAAATTTGTGTACGCAGTATTCGTGCCCATTACACAAGGATAAAATGAGTGTTACGCTTGATATATGTCCTGAATGTGGAATTCAAATGATTGATGCTGATAGATTAGATTCTTATTTATTTAAAACTGCACAGTCAATTTACGATTCCATTAATCACTTTAACAAGCAAATTTTAAAATATAGTTATATCATAAGTAATGCTGACAGTTCAAAGTGGATAGAATTAAATTATGCTTACCAACTTTCTAATAATGTCAATAAAGCTAGAACAGCTAATCAAAATTTAGATAAATTAGTTTTTGGTAAAAATCGTATTATTATGAAACCGCATCAACAAAATATAGATCGTTTGTATGCTGCGGCTACTTACCGAGTTACAACGTTAATTAAGGAGCTTGAAAAGCCAGGCTACCAAAAACCAAAAGTAAAGTTGTATACTCAAGAACTTATTGAAACTATTTACGAAGTGGATAAAGAGCAAGCAATGCTGAAAGTAAAATCTTCTGATAAGTAATTATAAATTAGGGAAATGAAATTTTAAATATGGTGCCTTTATTTATTTTACTTGTAAAAGTTAGATTTCCTCCCATTAAATTCACTAGTTTTTTTGTTATATGCAAGCCAAGGCCTGTTCCACCTACATTGCCTGTATTGTTTCCTCTATAAAATTTATTAAAAATGTTAGGTTGGTTTATTGCAGGTATTCCTATTCCGGCATCTTTTATCTTGATACTAAATTTATTAGTATTTGTAATTGTGCTTGTTATAATTATTGGAAGTTCTTTCTCCGAATATTTGATGGCGTTTACAATTAAATTTGTTATGCTTGTTTTAAGTAGATGTTCATCGATGGAAACATTATTATTTTTACTTTTATGCAGATATTTTACATTGTTTGTATCGTATAATATATTTATTTCATCAATTGTAGAATTCATAAAATCTATGATATTTAGAAGCTGTGGATTATTGTCTTTCTCTCCTTTTTCAATTTGTTCAGACGTTAAAAAATCAGTTAAAATATCTTTTATTCTGGCCACAGAAGCAGTAATTTTTTGAAAGTGTCGTTGTTTTTTTTCATCGTCCTGTAGTAAATTATATTTTTCTATCAATTCAGTTGATGTTAAAATTGTTGACAATGGTGTTCTAAATTCGTGAGAGGCAATACTTATAAAATCTGATTTTAATTCTGTAAGTTCCTTTTCCCGTTTTAAGGCATTTTTTAATATTTTTTCTTGTTCCTTTTGTTTCGAAATATCAACGATGGTGCAAAGTATTTGTTTTGATTTTGAAGTTTTATTATATATTGAAGTACTTTCAATATAGGCATCAAATTCTTTTTCATGGCTGATTTTAATTTTACATTCAAATTGCTGTTTAAATTTGGTGTCAAGTGTTAAGTTTTTGTATATATAAAATCTATCTTGGCTGGATTTGTGTTTTATAAAAGTTGAAAAATATTTTTTTCTTGTGTTTGTTGCTTCTAATCCTAGTAATTTATTAGCTGTGGTGTTTAATTTTGTAATTACTCCATTTTCATCTAATATAATATATCCAACAGGTGCGTTTTCAAATAACAAAGTGTATTCATTAATACTTTTAATTAATTTATATTGTGTGTCTAATAATTCTTCATTTTGAATTTCTAATTCAACCTTATATAAATCTAATTCTTTATCATGATTTGTTGAACCATTATAACTATTAGATTCTTTTTGGGCTTTTGTTTTTTTTTCAGCTTTTTTACGTAATAAGTTTAAATTGCTGATATTTAAATCTAGTTTTGCCATTCTATTTTTTATTTATCCATAATTTTTTCGTGCCACACACCTACTATATAACTTTCATTTTTATTTTCGGAAAATATATGTTTTACATAATTTAAGAAATGTTTGTATTTACCATCAGAGCATTTCCATCTAAATGTTATTTGCATTGTTCCTTTTTTTCCTATGGTTGCGTATAAAAGTTTTATTTTTTTTCGGTCTGCAGGGTGAACACGGTTAATCCAAAATGTATTTTTATTGATAAATTGATCTGGTAAAAATCCCATAACTTTTTCGCTACTAGCGCCAACATATGTAATTTTTATATTATTAGAGGCTACGCAAGTATATGGTACTATAGGCAAATGGTCAATAACCATATTTAAATTTTCATTGACATTTTTTAATTTATTTTCAGTTTTTTTCTGTGTTGTAATGTCAATAAACGTAATTAGCACACCTTCAATTATATTTTCAGCAGTTCTGTATGGCAATATCCGCATATAATACCAAGTTTTATCAATAGCTTGAACTTCTACTGATTTTATGATTAAAGTTTTAAGTACTTGTTTTACATCTTCGGCAAGTGCTTTATATAAAATATTGCTACTCAAATGTGTTACAGGTCTATCAATATCAGTTGGAATTAAGTTAAATATTTTTGTGGCGGCTGGTGTAAATCGTTTTATGTTTAATTTTCTATCCAAAAATACAGTAGCTAGTTCGGTGCTTGATAATAAATTATCTAAATCATCATTTGCTTGCGATAATTGTTCAATTTTTTCAGATAACTCGGTATTAACGGTTATTAATTCTTCATTTACGGATTGTAATTCTTCCCTTGAGGTTTCTAGTTCTTCGTTAGCACTTTGCAATTCTTCGTTAGATGATTGATATTCTTCATTTGTAATTTGCAAATCTTCATTAGATGTTTTTAATTCATCTATTAATGTTTGTAAGTGATCACGAGTTATTTTTAGCTCTTTTTCAATTGCAGTTGCACTAGCTTTATTACTATCTTTTATAATTGGTTTATTTATATCGTCGCTACTTTGTAATTTGTCGGCATTTTCAAAAATAACCATTAAAGCGCTTAATTCTTTTTCTTTTAGAAAAATTGGTTTTATTAATAAATTAATTGTTTTAAAGTGGTTGTTTACTTTGATATCTATATTTTTTATTTCAACAAGCTGATTACTGGCTCTTGCTTTTTGAATGGCTAACTCTAAATGTGATTTTAGACCTCTTTTGGCGTTGTCGATAATATTTAAATTAGTTTCACCTATTGGCGACTCGATATATTGACTTGTATTACCCGAATAATAGATGGCATTATTTTTTTCATCAACGATAATTGATGGTGGCGCGTAATTTTCAAGCAAAATTTTATCGGTAATTGACGACATATTTATTTTTTTTGAACTCATTGTTGTTTTTGCTTTTTCAATTGAATAATTATTTTTATCGATGAATTGTAAGTTCTGTATAGCATTATATTTTAATGGTATGCTGATGGATTTTTTGTTATATATTTTTAGTTTGGAGTCAAAAATAGAAAAAGAGTTTTCAAAATCGCCAAGACTTTCAGATTTGCCTAGTATCAAAGCGCCATCGTTATTTAGGCTATAATGAAAGATAGGAATAATTTTTTTCTGTAGATCGCTATTTAAGTAAATCAGCAAATTACGGCAAGTAATCATATCCATTTTAGAAAAGGGTGGATCACTTATAATATTATGATTTGCAAATACTACCATTTGCCGAATTTCTTTTTTTATTTGAAAGCCTTTTTCTTTTTTTATAAAATGTAACGCCAAACGCGTTTGCGAAATATTGGCTACTATACTAGCCGAATAATATGCATTTCTGGCAATAGCTATTGCCTGTTTATCTATATCGGTTGCAAAAATAGTAACTCTAGCGGTTGAATTATTTTTATCTAAAGCTTCTTTGCATAGCATTGCTAGTGTATAGGCTTCTTCTCCAGTTGAACAGCCACATACCCAAATTCTTATTTCTTTTTTTTGTTTTGCGTTTATAAGTAATTGAGGAATAATTTTTTGCTCAATTTTTTTAAAAACTTCTTTATCTCTAAAAAATGTAGTAACTCCTATTAAAAAATCATTATATAAATTAGTTACTTCGGTTGTATTATTTTTTAATAAGGAAATATAATCTTCAATATCATGTATTTGATTTGTAGTAATACGCTTATGAATTCTTCTTATTATAGTATTCGTTTTGTAATTTAAAAAATCGTAACCTGTTTGGTGATGAATTAATGAAAGAATGATTTTAAGTTGGTGTTCGGTTGGCACAGTTAGCTCTGTTAATGCATGCTGATGAAATATTTTTCTTGGTTTTGTTTTCATAATACAGTTTGGCATTTCAATTGGTTCTAAAATATAATCATGGGCATTTGCAGAAATGGCACATTGTGGCATTCCTTTATATTTAGAAGTTTTTAAATCTTGAACGATTGTAAGCCCTCCCGCCTTTTTTATCATAGCAAGACCTTCTGTTCCATCATTTCCAGTTCCTGATAGGATGATGCCAATTGCTTTCTCTTTTTGGTCTTCAGCTAATGAATTAAAAAATGTATTTATCAGTGTTCGTTTTCCAGAACTTTCAGTAATGTTAGATAAAAGCAAAGTACTATTTTTTACGCGTAATGTTTTATTTGGGGGAATAGTGTAAACAGTATTTGGTTCTAGTTCAGTTTTATTTTTAATCTCCGTTACTGGCATTTTTGTATGTTTAGCAAGCAGTTCCGCTAGTAGGCTTTTACGCGTTGGATCAAGGTGTTGAATGATAATATATGCCATTCCGCTATTAGATGGTAGATGGTCAAAAAAAACATTTAATGATTCTAAACCACCCGAAGAAGCGCCGATTGCTACTTTAAAAAAGTTATCATTATCAATTAAAGTTTCTTTAGCAACTTTTTTGATGATAGGTTTTAGTGGGTTTTGTTTATTCAATTTCACAATGGCTATATTTGTAATTTAGTTTAATCAATAAAAAAAATTGTAATATGTTTAAAGTAATTTACATCTAATTTATTTTACTATTTACCAGTTATGCGATTTATTTTAGGTTTTTTTTAACAGCAACACTATAATTATTATTTTTTTAATGCATTTGTTATAGTATAGTATACCTTTTGATGTCAAGTGTCAAACGTTATCATACTAAATTATAACTAATTATGATGCAAAAAAATCATTTTCGTGAAATAAAACATGATTTAAATCATATTCTATGTTGTTTTAATCATTTTGTGGGTTAGCCATTTCACTTATGTTTGGTCAAGATTATTATTTGTATTTTAATATAGTATAAGAATTAATGTGTTTTTCAGCTAGTGCAAGTTTTGGGGCGAGTGTTGTTATTTCAACAATTGGATTTATTTCAATTAAAAGAGTGACGTCACCAAAACATTATTTTTTTGCTTTAATTCCTCTATTTTTTGCAATACAGCAATTTTCAGAGGGTTTTTTGTGGTTAGCACTTGATGATTCTTCATATGCAGGTCTTGAATGGGTGGCTACTTATACTTTTTTATTTTTTGCACAAGTTGTATGGCCATTTTGGATACCTTTTTCAATTTATATGTTGGAGAAGGAATCAAAAAATAAAAATATTTTAAAAATATTAATGTTGATTGGTACAATTGTTTCGATTTATTTAGCGTATTGTTTGGTCACTTTTTATGTAAAAGCTAGTATTGTTGGTCAACATATTTCATATCAGCAAGATTATCCCGAAGTATTTAATAAGTACAGTGGTTTACTTTACATTATTGCTACTGTTTTGCCACCTTACTTTTCAAGTATAAAAAAAGTGTGGATTTTGAGTGTTGCCATTTTTATTTCGTACATCATTACAACTATACTGTATGATGATTATATTGTTTCTGTTTGGTGCTTTTTTGCTTCTGTAATTAGTATGTTGATTTTATGGTTGATGCAGGAAGTCAATTCTACAAAGCAAGCAGAACTTTCAGTAATAGAATATTAATATACAGGAGATTGCAAGAAATCATAATCTCAAATATCCAATGTCATTTAAGTTCACACTTTTATATTATAATTTTAATTCAATTAATTATTAACTTAAATATATATTAAACATGAAAACAGACATTGAAATTCAAAAGGATGTATTGGACGAACTTAAGTGGGAGCCATATCTTAACTCTACAGAAATTGGTGTAGCAGTAAAAAATGGAATTGTAACTTTATCAGGCACGGTTAATTCTTATTTAAAGAAAACAAGAGCTGAAAAAGCTGCTAAACGAGTAGCTGGTGTAAAAGCTGTTGCTGAAGATATTGAGGTAAAGTATAGCGATAGTCTTTTAAAAAATGACACGGAAGTTGCTGAAGCAATTTTAACCGCTTTGAAATGGCATAGTGCTATTAATGAAGAAAAAATTAAAGTAAAAGTAGAGGATGGTGTTGTAACATTAGATGGCGAAGTTGATTGGGAGTTTCAGCGAAATTCAGCAGTCATGCAAATTGAAAACTTAATTGGCGTAAAACGAATCGTGAATAATGTAACAATTAAAACAGGCATTCTTCCAAAAGAACTAAAACAAAAAGTTAATTCAGCTTTTCATCGAAGTGCCACTATTGATTCAGAAAAAATTAATATTGAAGTACTTGGTAGCAAAGTAGTTTTAACTGGAAAAGTAAGGTCGTGGGCCGAAAAAAATGACGCTGAAAATGCAGTTTGGGCAGCCCAAGGTGTAAATAAGGTCGAAAATAATTTAGAAATCGATATGGAAGTATTCGCTTTTTAAGTTTGTTTAATTGTTTGTGTTAAAAGAACGTCTCCTCGGAGGCGTTTTTTTGAGGATGTAAATTAAACTGTGTCAAGTTCAAAAATAATAGAACTTTAACACACGGTTTAAGAAATGGAAAATAAAA
>JBIKOX010000110.1:0-10077 GCA_044357775.1 Bacteroidia bacterium
TCTAATAGTCAAATATAAAAAAAATAATTTGACACAGTTTAGATTACACTCCCGTTTTTTTATGTTATTTATTTACATTTTAATATTGATGGCGGTACTTTTTAGAGAATGTAAAAATTAATTTTTAATCCTAAGTTATATTCTCTTTTATATTTTAATAAAAACTCATTAGATACAAAGTTTTTGAGTAAGTTAGACTGTTGTATCACACCATTATTAAAGTACAATGTGGAATTGTAAAAATTATAATTTTCGTAATAAACACTCAGTGCGGCGTTTTTGCGGTTATATGGCTTCTTTGTATTTTTTTTGATTATTTGATTCACATTAAATAGAACTAACTCGCATCCATACATTGTCCTTCTTAATTCATAAATTGTGTAGTCGCTTCCTTCATACGATCCATCTCTATCGCCTTTAAAGTAGCTTCTCATACTACCTCTATACAATTTTATTGTAGGAAGATATTTATCTGGGAGTTTAATTACAATTCCATAATATAAGGTATAGTTGTGAAAGGAATTTGTTTCACAACCTGGCAAGATGGAAGATTTTCCACTTTTATTTTTTATTAACTCAATACTTGATTTTATAATGGATGAATCATTGATGAAATGTGCATCCTCAGTTTTTATGGATGTAGTATAATCATTCGCAAAGTTTTTATTAAATGATGTTTGCCATAATTTATCCATCAAACCCCATCCAACATAAACCCCAAACACATGTTTTTTTGAAATAATACTAGCCAGATTAATTCCACCTTCTATGTATATTCCATGACCTGAATTGTTAATTTTTGACGATTTTATTGGTAATCTATATCCAGCGGCAAGAATTAGTAAGTTGTTTTTCTTGCTTATAGTTTTTTGTGTTTGAATTAATGAATCTGATTGACTAGCACAATAGGATGCTTTGCTATTTTTAATGAATAATAGTGTAAGTATGCTATATTTTAAAAAATATTTAACCATAATTAATTTACAATACTATTAAAGATGATTATTGTTACTAGTGATATTGCTTACTAATAAGTGTGTTTTTAATCACTAACAGGATAAAAAAAATGAGGCTGCCTCAAAAGCTTTAAATCATACTGGTAATAAGATTCTGAATAAAGTTCAGAATGACAGTAAAATTGCTTTGAGACAGCATCAATTTAGTTTTTATTTTTTGCCTTAGATTTATTTTTTCATCAGATTGTTAATGAAATAGTTCTTTAATCCTTATGCTTTCATGGTTATTTTTAGTTTGTAAATAATTACAAATATCTTGATGCGTTATTGTACCATGTATGACTCGGTCTTTATCAATTATAGATAATGTATCACAATTGAATTCTTTCATAACTTTTTTAGCATTTACTAATTTGGTTTCAGGAGAACAATATATGCTGCTGTCATTTTTTAGAGTTTCCATTTTGATTATTTATTTTAAAATTTAGTTCACGTTAGTGATTGATATTTTTATGATTAGTAGCACTTGATTTTTGTGACATTACAAATGTTTATTTAATTAGTTATCCTTTAATCAAATTAAACAATGGTGTTATAGTTTATTTATTCTTTATTAAAAGCGCTACTCTTGCATTTGCAAAACAGGCATTTCTGTTTGTTTTTTAGTAGCTTTTGCATTGTTTCTATCAAAAAGAGCTTTTATTGTTTTAGCTAGTGTTTCTTCTTTTGCTTCAACTCTTCCTAATTCATCTTTTGAATTTAAGGCATGTGATAATAAAGTATTTATAGAAATCATACCTTTTAATTTACCTTCTTTATTTGTAACTGGTAATCTTCCAATTTTGTTTTTTCTCATTTCACGCAAGGCATCTGTAACTGAATCTTCCGTTTTAATGGTGTGCACTTTTGCGTTTGGTAATATGTCTTTTACTGTTATTTGTGCTGGCGTTTGCCCTTGATGACTAGCTAAAGAAAGGCAAATATCACGATCTGTAATAATGCCAACTACCTTTTGATTTTTATCAACTACTGGTAACGCACCACGATTTGATTCTTTCATTAATTTTGTTGCAGTTGCTAGTTTTGTTTCTGGCGAACAAGATTTTACAGTAGCTTCTGTCATTACATCTTTTACTTTCATGATTTTGAGTTTTTTAGGGTTAAGTGTTATATTCTTAACAAAGAAAATTCAATTGCAATTTTTGTTCAATGCTATTGCACAATTCACTACATGACATTTATCATGTTTTAGTTTTTTTTGACTTTTAGATGCTTTATAATTTTTTCGTGTAGCACTTATCACTAATTATTTTTAAAGCAAAAAAAAGCGTTCGAAAAATTAATTCCGAACGCTTTTAATTAAATTTAATGAATTACTTGTTGATTGTAATTTTCTTTGTTATGACATTGTTTTTGCCACTATAAACTTTAATAAAGTAAGTGCCATTTGAAATAGCTGATACATTAATTTTTAAAATGCTATCATTACCTTCAGTATTACTAATAGTTTGACCAAGTAAATTAATTACTTCAACCTTGTCAATTTTATGACTAGAAGCATCTATAACCACATAATCATTTGCGGGATTTGGGTAAACTCTTACATCACTCATGTTGATTTTTAAGTCCTCTAATCCGGTTAAGTTTCCTACAATAAATGTATTTGCAGAACTACAACCATTAGCATCTGTAATAGTTAAAAGGTATGCACCAGGATTTAATCCAGTAATATCTTCAGTAGTTGCACCATTTGACCAGCTAAAGTTGTAAGGACTAGTTCCTCCAGTTGTTGTGGCGTCAATAGATCCATCAGTTGATGAATTTGTGGACGCTGAATTTACCAGGCCATTTATAATTAAAGGTGACGTAGGTTGAGTTATGGTGTATCCTTTTATAGCAGTGCAACCATTATTATCAGTTACCACTACTGCATAATTACCAGGATTAAGATTTACATTTGATGAACTTGTTGTTGAATTTGTCCATTGGTATGTATAGGGTGTTACTCCACCGCTCACGTTTAAGTTTATTACACCGTTATTGCCACCTGCACAAGTTACATTATTTACAACTGATGCAATGTTTATTAAAGTTGGCTCGTCAACAAAACTATTTTGAAGAGTGATGCAGTTATTGCCATCTTTTACATAAACAACATAGTTTGTATTTCCTGATAAGTTTGCAAATGAATTGGCAGAAGAATAATTAACACCATCAATACTATATAAATATGGACTTGGTGCATCGCTAGCTGTAATACTGATAGCTCCGTTATTTGCACCATGACATGTTACATTTAATACCGCTATTGATACAGTAATAGCTTTAGGTTGCACAATTGAAAATTCCGAATATCCAATACAGTTCGCAGCATCTTTAACCATAATAATATAATCTCCAACCGTTAAGTTATTGAATATTGTACCAGACTGATAACTCATTCCACTATTGATACTGTAAGCTAAAAATCCTGCACCACCAGAAGCAGTAATTGTTGCTGAACCAGTTGCATTTCCGTTACATGTAACACTTTGTGTAGTGAAAGCAATTAAATATGGATTTGGTTCTGTAATTGTTTTGGTAACCGTTCCAATACAACCATTTGCATCTTTTATTTGTACAATATAAATACCCGCTTGTAATCCTGTTAATACATTTGATGTTTGAAAGTTTACACCATCTTTACTATACTCAATTAAACCAGTACCTCCAGCAACTCCGCTAATCGTAATCGAACCATCTGATCCTTCATTACAAGATACATTTTGTGAGGTAGATGCTGTAATAGTTGGTCCGCCTGCTGAAACAATTACTCCAGAAACTACTGCTGTACATCCTGTTCCATCTTTTGCAATAACATATCGTATTCCGGCTTCAAGTGACGTAAATAATCCTGAAGGAAAATAATTAATACCATCGATGCTATATTGATATCCAGATCCGGAACCACCTGCTGCAATAACCATGATTGATCCATTGGTAAATGTACATGTAGAATTTGTTGTATTTACTGTAGTTGTTATTGGTGAAGGTTGACTAACAGTAATTACCGAAGAGTAGTTGCATAAGTTTGCATCATGAACAAATACTGTATATGTGGAAGCGGGAAGATTTTTGAAAAATCCATCACTTTGAAAATTAGTGCCGTCAAGACTATATGTATAGTCGCCATTACCACCTGTAGCAATTGAAGTTATTGAACCATTTTGTAAACCATTACAAGTTGCTGCAATCGATGTTAATGAATTTGTTATTGCTGAAGGCTCTGTAACATTGATAGTTGTAGTTTTTATACAACTTGTAATGTCTTTTACATAAATAGTATAAATACCTGCATATAACCCATTAAAGTTTGGACTTGATTGATAATTAATTCCATTTAAACTATAGTTGCGAATTCCAGTGCCACCCGTTGATGCAGCCATTATTTGTCCTGAGTTAGAGCCGTAGCATAATGCAGGCATCGTTTCTGCTGATATTTCAAGTGATGGCCCTGCTGAAATATTAACTAGTGAATAGTTTTTGCAACCTGCATTGTCTTTTACAACGCACAAATACAAACCAGCAGCCAGTGCAGTAAAGTTTCCACTTGTTTGATAAGTAGTACCTCCGTTTATACTATATTCAATTAAACCAGTGCCTCCCGTTGAACTTAACGATATACTTCCATCAGTTCCTCCATAACAACTAACATTAGTAAAATTAGGACTATTAAGTGTTGGGCCTGTTAAAGAGTTAATTAAAATTACTGTTGAATTCATGCATGCATTCGCATCTTTTACATTTAAGGTGTGAGTGCCAACTGCTAAGTTTGAAAAATTACCATTTGATTGAAAGCTACCTAAATCTAATTGATAGGTTAATGGTGAAATGCCTCCAGATGCTGTAGCAGAAAGTGCACCTGTTGCAGTTCCGCAACTTGCATTGGTTGTTAGCAAGCTATTAAATAAAATGCCTGCAGGATGGGTAATTGTTACTGCGGTTGTGTTTGTGCATCCTTTGATATCTTTTACGTATAAGGTGTAAGTACCTGCTCTTAGGCCAATAAAAATAGGACTACTTTGCCATAATCCATCATCTAACCTATAAGAATAGGTGGGAGCTCCATATTGAGCAACGGCAACAAAACTGCCGTCATTTCCTTTATGGCATGTTACGTTTACAATAGAAGCTGTATTGACAGTTAATCCAATGGATATGTCACTAGCGAATACTCTTATACACGTATCTTGCCAACCTTCAATTTTTGTTGTTAAGGTCACGTTATATAATCCACCCATTGTGTAAGTGTGTATTGGGTTTTTTAAATTTGAAATTGGCGATCCATCTCCAAAATTCCATTCATAAAATTTATTAGTTCCTAAATAGTTAGTTAAAGCTATTTTATTAAACATACTATCTTTAGTGAATTCTGATTTATTTGTAAATAGAATTGGACTATTTACTCCATAGCAGGAAGCTAGTGTTGTAAATTTTGCATCATTCACATTTGACATATTTGGTACGATGTAAAAATCGCCGTCCTTGCCAAAACTATTTTTTGCACTAGTCCAATTGTTACCAGTAGAAGTGCCAGCAAGCGATGCTAAATCTTGTCCTCCGCCTTCTCCATTGCCAGTGTACTTTAAATTAAATTCATTACCGAACGGGAATTCATTTAATATTTCAGTACTAAGAGCAAATCTATTATTTACAGCTACTCCGCCGGGAAATGTAACATCCATATAGCCATTGTTATTATTTGGATAAGACCACCATATTTTGTTTGTACTTGCAATTAAAGTTGTTGGTTTACCACTAGCGTCAACGTTATAAACACCTATTTTTAAAGGTACACCTGCTAAAAAAAAGGTGCTTGGGTTGCTACCTGATATTCTAACGCTTGTAATTTTACCAGGCCCTAAATAATTATAGGTTTGAGAGGCTTTTTCCTCAAATCCATTTTTTAGTTGATAGGATCCTGTTCCGTTTACCGTATTTTTATAATTAACAAAACCATTTAAATCGTCAGAGCAATTTTTTGTAACTATAGGTACTGATTGAGCTAGCGTGCTCGAAATCCACAAGATTGCGCTTGCGGTAATTAGTGTAATTTTTGTTTTCATTTTTCTCTTTTTTATTTGTTAGACTGCAAAGAAACATATGTAGAAATTTAAACTAAATGTGTGGCCTCATATGCAAGGATGTACTTCGTCACTTTACTATGAAAAAAGTTCATTTTTTCAGAAAATAAAAATGAATTGATGTCATTAGTTAACATGTAATATATAATACAATGTTATTTGTAAGTGTTGTAAAATAAAAAAAGGCGAACCAGATTATCTGCATTCACCTTTTTTAAGTGCTATTGAAATTAAAAATGATTTACTTACATTTTACCATAATCCACTGCTATATTTTATTAAAATTTATATGGACTTAGTTCATAAAATTTGTAAAGGCATTTATCTAATAAAGATAGTGGATGTGTTGTAAAATTTATATGATAACAAATTCTGCAGTCTGACTATTTTCGAGTTCAGCATCTAAATCAATTGACTTAGGAATAAATAAGGATACAATTCCATTTTTATATATAGCTGATATATTGTCGGTTGAAGCATCCTCCGGTAATTGAAATGATCGTCTAAATCCTTTTTTCATAAATTCTTGTCGTTTAAAATTGGTTTGTTCTTCATTTGTTTCATTTGGTGCTTGCGCTTGTACAATTAGCCTATTATTATTGTCTACTTCTATCTCAATATCTTTTTTTTCAACGCCTGGCGCAAGTAATTCAATTTTATATTCATCATCAAATTCATAAACATTTGCCAATACATGAACTAACGTATAATGCATCTCGTAATCTTTTTCATAATTAATTTCGGCATTAGTAATGGTTTCAGTTGAATCGTAAGAATCATTTTTTATAAAAATTGTTTCTTCTTCTTTTGGATTAATTAAAATTGTTTCCATATCTGTTGGTTTTTATTAAGGTTAATGATTAAACTTTATTAGATTTTGGTTAAAAATTGACTTAAATGTATTGGACAAAAAAACAGTAAAAAAAATACAAATTCTATGCAGTAAAGTATTTATACATATGAATTTTATCATAATGCATTATTTCAAATAAGTATTTAATTCTGCAATCATTGTAGGTTTTTCATTGATTGTTAGTTTAATTATTTATTCTTTTTGCAATTACAATGACCTACAAATTAATTTAAAAAATTATTTAAAATTTGATGACTTTATTGAATTATTTATTTCAAAAAATCTAGTTTTTGTATATCATAAAACAAGCGCCATTTTTAGATTTTAATTTCTGATCGGTTTAGTGAATTCATTAATTGTTCTTATATCATTACTCTTTGTGACGATGCGCATAATTTTATAAAGTATAGTGCATTATTTTCGAAAAAATTATATCATAAAAACTTAAGAAAATGGAATTATTAACGGCAGTAAAGGAGAAATATTTATTAGAAGCAGGTCTTGAAGATCTTCATGCAGAATGCATAACCTGGTTGAGCACAGTTTATTTTTGGGAAGATGAGAACATGTTTTATAAAGATCTTTTAAATAATAAGCTATTTCAAAATATAAAGCAAAAAGATAAATCAACAATTAACACTTTGCTTGATAAAGTAATTGGTAATAAGTTGGCAAGTTTTATAACCGAAGTTGGACTGCATGAAAAAAATTTAGATAATCTTTTGAAGTCTAATAAAGATGCTGGTGATTATAGAAAAAAACATAAATCGCTATTAAATCGTTTTATTGAATTTGATCAAGGAATGAAGGAAATTAAAACGGGAGTATTTGAATTACATAAGTTAGTGAATGCAAATTATTTTAATGGTAACGAAACGCTTCATACTATTTATGATCGACGCGCTGTGCGAAAATTTAAAACTAATCCGATTGATAAAATACATATTGAACAATTAATTTCTGCTGGTAGGATGGCGCCATCAGCTATGAATAAGCAACCCTGGAAGTTTTATGTTTTAACAAACAAAGAAAAAATAAAATTGTATGCTACTGAAATCGGTAATGTAGTAGAAAACATATTGCATTTAACATTAAGTAAATTCTTTGATAAAAAGACAGATGTGATATTTCACGGAGCGCCTGCAGTAATTTTTATTACTGCTGATAAAAGTAATGAATGGGCTGATATAGACATTGGTATGTGTGCTCAAAATATTATGCTCGCTGCTAAATCTTTAGGGTATGATTCATGTCCTGTAGGTTTAGCAAAAGCCATTGATAAAACAAAGGTTTATAGCGAATTAAAAATACCAATAACTGAAGAAGTTAAATTGGCATTAGCCATTGGATATGCTTATGAACAGCCAGAAATTCATAAAAGGAATATGGATAATATTATTTTTTTAAATTAATATGGAACTAGATTTAAAGATTGATGTTGTAAATAACATTAGTTCAAATGATTTTAAAGTCAACTATTACAACAAAAATATTCCAGTTGTACTAAAAGGAATTGCATCAAATACTTTAGCTAATCAAAAATGGACGCTTGATTATTTTAAAAATACTATTGGAAATGAGGTGGTAGATATTTATGATAATGGAAATAAAAATAATGCAAATTCAGCTTTTACGAAAGCTGATTTGAAGATGAAGTTTGCTGATTTTATTGATGTTATTGCTAAAGATGAACATACTGGATTAAGGATGTTTTTGTGTAATTTATTTAAAA
Organism: Bacteroidia bacterium; assembly: GCA_044357775.1. Classification (GTDB taxonomy): domain Bacteria; phylum Bacteroidota; class Bacteroidia; order B-17B0; family Aurantibacillaceae; genus UBA4416. Next base: position 8,665 of record JBIKOX010000110.1, read on the forward strand.
TTCATCCTGCTTTGCGAGACGAGTTTCCTTGTCCTAAATTATTTAAAGGAATGTTGGATAGTGTTGGATTTATGTTTTTTGGTGGCAAGAATACTACGGTTAGAATTCACTATGATTTAGATGTTTCTTGTGTTTTACATACTCATTTTGGTGGTAGCAAAAGAGTTGTTTTAATTGCCCCTGAATATTCTAAATTACTTTATAGGCTTCCTCTTAATACCTATTCACTCATTGATTTAGATAAGCCTGATTACGATAAATACCCTGGTTTGAAATTTGTTAAAGGATATGACTTTATTTTGGAACATGGCGATAGTATTTTTATGCCTGCTGGCTATTGGCATTATATGACCTACTTAAATGGAAGCTTTTCTGTAAGCTATCGTAAATTATCTCCAAATATCAAGCATGCTTTTGAAGGGCTATTATATTTAGGCCTAATGATGCCTTTGGATAAATTGTTAAATAAAGTACTCGGAAAATCATGGCTTAAAACAAAAAACAATATAGCTCAGAAGCGAGCAGATGCAATTATAAATAAATTTACCTTGGCACTATAAGTTTATAATTTTAGTTTTTGTTTTATTTTTTTCCATTTTTCAATTTCTGACCATTTCATAGTATTTAAAATATGTTCTTTTGTACACCAAGCCCGTCTTGCAATTGATACTCCTATTGTCATATATTCAAAATCTTTAAGTGTATGACTATCTGTACTAATTACTAGCTTTACAGCGCTTTCCTGCGCTCTTTTACTGAATTCATCGTTTATATCCATTCGGTTGGGTTGTGCATTAATTTCTAGAGCGGTATTTGTTTTCTTCGCAACATCTACTATTTGATTTATATCAATTTTATAGGGATTCCTTTCTCCAATAAGTCGACCTGTAGGATGGCCAATACAAAATATGTAGGGGTTTTCGCAGGCTTTAATAATACGGTTTGTGTTATCATTTCTGAACCCTTTATGAATTGATGCTGTTACCCAATTTAATTGCGCTAATATTTCATCTGAAATATCAATTTTACCATTATCCAATATATCAACTTCTATACCTGTTTTTACAAAGTCTTCACCTAGTTTTTCATTTACTAATTTAATTAATTCAATTTGTTTTAGAATTTGTTTTTCATCAAGTCCATTTGCTATTTTAGATGATTTGCTATGATCTGTAATCACAATATATTCATATGCATAGTTTTTTTTAATAAAGGTCGCTATTTCCTCAATTGATGAAACGCCATCACTCCATATACTATGCATTTGCAGGTCACCCTTTATGTCTTCAAGTGTTATAAGTTTTGGAATCTTGTATTTTTTTGCAAGTTCAATTTCTCCATTATCTTCGCGCATTTCTGGCGGAATTATTTGCATGTCAATTGTTGAATATATTTTTTCTTCTGTATCACTTG
>JBIKOX010000224.1:0-4492 GCA_044357775.1 Bacteroidia bacterium
ATTAAATATTCCGTACTCTGAAATCTTATAATTTTTCTTTTTTGCAATACTTCGAAGATGAATATTATGCTCTTTTGATCCTGTAAAGTAGAGTAAAGCCGACCCCCATTGTTCTTGATTTACTATTCTTAAATCTATTTGCTTATGACAATCATTCATAATTATACTTGCTTTAGTATTACCTTTAGCAATAATACGTTCAGCAATTATAGGATTTGTAAAGTGATTAATTATTTTAGTTCTATTTTTATATTCGCACGAAACTAAAACATCAATGTCTCCTATGGTTTCTTTTTTTCTTCGTATACTACCCGCAAGTTCAATTTGCAGTATTTCATTTTTTTGTAATAACCAATTTACAATATCATTTCCAATCTTAATAGCATCCCATAATAGCATTCTATCTTCAAGTATTTTATGAAGTTTTAATCCACGTAGCATACCTTCTATTTTTTTTGTCCCAAATCCTTTTAAGTTATTAAGTTGTCCATCTTGTATGGCCTTAATGAGTTCTTGTTTTGTTGAAATATTTAATTCATTATGTATTCTTTTAAGTGATGCAGGTCCGAATCCAGTTATTGTTAAAAGTTTTATCAATTGGTGTGGTGTATTTTTTTTAAGTAATTCATATTTTTTTATTTCACCTGTGTTTATGTATTCTTTTATTTTTTCGGCAATACTTTTTCCGATGCCTGGCAGTTCTTCTATTGTATTGTTAACAATATATGTATTAATATCCTTTTCAAGATTGATAAGTACTTTTGAAGCTTTATTATATGAAATGGCACGAAATCTTTCATCAGGTCCCAGAAATTTATATATAGAAGCCATTTCTTGAAATATAAAAGCTAATTTCATATTTGTATCAGCATTCATGTAAAAATATTTTAGTAGTTTATTTCTATCTTAATTGATCAGTATAATGTTATATAGTTTCAACGAAATAAAAACATTTAATCTCCGAAAATCAATGAGGATTAACATTCTTATTTATAGGTTGAGACATTATAATTTTTTAGAGTGCGATATATCTTTACTACTTTAATATTTTATATTTAGTTTATTATTTATAATAAGTAAATAATCTCAATCGTATGAATTATTTGTTTAATGATACAATTAAGTTACAAGTTGATAGTAATCAGTTATCGGGGGAATTAGTTATTCCGCTTAATGCTCAATCCTTGGTTTTATTTTCACATGGAAGTGGTAGTAGTAGATTTAGTCCGAGAAATAATTTTGTAGCGCATGAATTACAGAGACAAAATGTAGGTACATTTCTGTTTGATTTATTGACAAATAACGAAGATGAAATTTATTCAAATCGGTTTGATATTGAATTACTTACCAATCGGCTAATTTGTGTAACGAATCAAATCTCACAAAAAAAGGAGTGCAAGCATTTAGTTCTTGGATACTTTGGTGCTAGCACTGGTGCAGCTTCTGCATTAAAAGCGGCTGCTGCATTACCTAGTTTAATTCATACAATTGTTTCAAGAGGAGGAAGATCTGATTTAGCTTTGGATGTAGTAAAGCAAATACAGGTGCCTGTTTTGCTTATAGTTGGTGAATTAGATTACGATGTCATTCGTTTAAACAGACAGTTTTATGAGAAGTTAAATGGTGTAAAAAAACTTAAAATTGTTCCTAAAGCCACTCATTTATTTGAGGAAGTAGGAGCATTGCAGGAAGTCACTTCATTAGCAGCAGACTGGTTTTCTAAATATTTAAGTAAATCTTCAAAAAATAGTGAATGATTTCTTAGCAACTTATTTTTTAGATTTTAAATTAAAAAAGTTTATGCTATAAGCTTTTACTAAAATGAGTTAATAATAGGCTCCTATATATAGATATTTAAATTAAAATTTGTTAAATGAATTATATTTTTAAAAATAGATTTGATGCGGCTACTAAGTTGGCTGACAAACTTGATAGCTATAAAAATACAAATTCAATTGTATTAGCAATTCCACGAGGAGGAGCACCAATTGGTTATTATATTGCAAATAAATTAAATATACCATTAGAAATTGTACTTTCAAAAAAAATTGGTCATCCTAATAATCCCGAATTTGCAATTGGTTCTGTATCGATTCAAGGTGTAATCATAGATGAAAAAGTATCAGACGTGTCACAAGAGTATATTCTAAGTGAGTCTAATCGTCTTTTAAAAGATTTAAAAAATAAATTCAAACTATTTATGGATAATCGACCGATCACAGATTTGAAAAATAAAATTGTTATTCTTGTTGATGATGGTATAGCAACTGGAAACACAATGATGGCAACAATTGAAACTGTTAAAAAAAGTAGCCCATTTAAAATAGTAGTGGCTGTGCCAGTTGCTCCAATTGAGACAGCCAAAAAATTAACTGCTCTTGTAAATGAATTTGTGTGTTTACAAATTCCTGCCCAATTTTTCGGAGTAGGTCAGTTTTATGCCGATTTTACCCAAGTTACTGATGAAGATGTTATTTCATATTTAAACAAAAAAACTACTAAATAATTAGTTTTAACTCCCCCTTTTATCCCAATTCTTTTAATCTTTTTATATGTGATTTTAATGCGCTTAAAAAGGTCTTTTTTTTATGATAAGCAATCCCAAAATCTAATGTAGTTTTTTCAACAATCGGAGCAATTTTCGGGTAGTGAATGTGGCAGATATTTGGAAATAGGTGATGTTCAACCTGAAAGTTCAGACCTCCTACATACCAATTTAAAAATTTGTTGTTTTTTGCAAAATCGGCTGTTGTCATTAATTGATGAACTATCCATTCATGAGGGATTATTCCTTCTTCATTTGGCAGTGGCTGCTGAACATCTTTAACTACATGTGCCATTTGGAATATTGTGCTCATTATTATGCCTGCAGTAAAATGGAGTATAGAAAATCCAATTAATACCTGCCACCACTTAAATTGTGTTAATAGAATAGGTAAACCAATTATTATTGAAAAATAGAGTACTTTAGAAAGAAGTAATCGTATAAGTTCTATTTTGGGATTATGATCCTGCTCTTTTGTAATGCCTGTTTTATTGAATTCTATGAGTTGGAAAATATCAGTTATCAGCTTGGATATGGTCATTAATCCATAAAAGAAAAAGGCATATATGTATTGAAATTTATGAAACTTCTTTTTTGGAGCATGTTCTGATAATCTAAGTACTGCTTTTGTTTCTATATCTTGATCATATCCATAAATGTTTGTAAATGTATGATGTAAAATATTGTGTTGGACTTTCCAATTAAATGTGTTGCTTCCTAAAATAAACATGGTGGAAGCAAAAATATTATTGATGTGTTTATTACGAGAAAAGGCACCATGCGCTGCATCATGCATTACCGACATTCCAATTCCTCCTTCGCCAATTCCCATTAAAATTACAAGCAGTATGGCAACTATTGTAGTTATTGGAACGAGCAAAATTAATGAAAAAGGTATAATGTAAATACTTAACATTACGATTGCTTTTATATACATGAAAATATTTCCTTTGGTAGAAATTCCATTCATTTTAAAATAGTCATTTACATTTTTTCGCAATGCTATAACAAACTTTTTTTGATTATAATCTGTACTTATAAATTTTATTGTTCTCATTTATTTTAATAGATATTGTTTTACGAATAGCTTTATCTAGTGTAAGTAGTTTAATAAATTGTTTTGTGAGGCATGGAGGCTTATATATATTATCTGGCATGCCGTAAATCAAAAAACGTATACCTTCTTTAAAGATGGTTTGGTCAAAATGAGCAATGTATATAAGTGGAAATAAAATCATTGGAAGCAAAATTAATACGTGATGTAATAGTTTAAATGATATCATTATTGTCCGTGGCATGATTTTAATCAATAATTGCCCATTTTTAGTGGCGATTTAATCTAGAGCTACTATTTTAATAATATGAATCATGCTCTTGATTTCACTTGTCATTGAAATACATGAAATTATATAGCACTTTTAAGCAGCGATTTAGATAATACTAAATAACCATAGTTGAGTTGCACAAAGATATTTTACTTACTTAACTATACCACTTGTCAACAGAAAAGCAATAAATATCCTCGTATGAAAACAAAATTATTTCAAATCTATAGCATAGCTAATCCTCATTTTGATAAGGTGGAAGTGCTAACAAGTAAACATGAAGGACAATTTGTTGAGTTTAGAGTTGTTAAAGGTGATTTTGAATATGTATATCCTTCCGAGAAATATTGTTTTGTACCCGAATCACATAAAACCCTATTTTGGTCAGATTTTAATATGAATGGTGGCAAATTTAATTACTTGCCAGATTATATAAAGTTGTTAAGTTTATTTGATATCTTAAAAATTACTATCGAACCCCATCAATTAATTTGATATTATTATTCTGTTTTTTATTGATTTAATTTTTATCATGTGATAAATCTCACTACTAATTTTGATGTTTAACATTTAAAAAAATGTTTACTTTATTGTTATTTGCATTTTTATTAACTTAAATCGT
>JBIKOX010000030.1:0-20351 GCA_044357775.1 Bacteroidia bacterium
ATGCTTACCTTGCTGAATACTAATATTTTTTTTCTCTATTGGTGGGATTGTATGCACCATTAAATCGTAAGTAATATTTGGACTTAATACTAAAGTATCAGGATTACCTCTATGATTTAACGTGTGCAAATAGTTATATTTAATTTGTTTGGTATTCGAATCATAAAATGTCATATTTACGTCTGTTTCCGTAGGTTTCTTAGTAATATCTAATAAATCTACTTGCACTGTTGTTTGCGAAATAGCTTCGGTTAACACTAAATTTAATACATCTTTAAAATTAGCTTCGTTACTTACATCATAAAATTTACCCATGCAACCAAACACATCTGCAAATTTTACATCTAATCCAACACCAATAACAAAAGGACGAAGAAAAATACCTTTCTTTTGCAAATCTGCAGATACCTGGCACGGAATACCTTCGCATTCTTCTATCCCATCAGTTATCAAAATAATAATGTTGCGACAATTACTACATGGTATAAAATCTGCAGCGCTTTCGCCCAATGAATAAGCAATGGGAGTTGTGCCTAATGGTTCTAATTTTTGAATGCGTTGTTTAATAAGTGCTGCCGATTTTGCAGCGGGCGCAAAAGGGACTTCTAATTTTGTGTCTTTACAATTTCTAGTTGGTTTAATAAAGGTTTGATGTCCGTAGCAACGTAATGCTAATTCTAAATTTGGAATTGATTTTAAGCTATCTAAAAACTCACCCATAATTTTTTTAGCTACTTCAATTTTGATATTACTATTCCAAGGCGCATACATGCTATAAGAATCATCAAAAATAAAAAGGATACGATTGGTAGGCTGAGATTTAAGATTTAAGAAGGCAGAGTTTAAAAGTATTAGAAGTAAAATGTTTCTAAAATTCTTTTTTAGTTTTCTCAAATTTGAAATCTCAGTACTCAAATCTTAAATATTAATAATCACCTAAAGTTTCTTCTAACTGACCTAAAGCTTTAGCTAATTGTTCATCATTTGGCGCAGAACCATGCCACTTGTGCGTTCCCATCATAAAATCAACACCTGCGCCCATCTCTGTTTTCATAATGTTAACAATTGGCTTTCCTTTTCCAATAAATGATTTTGCTTTTACTAAACCTTCAATAACTAAAGCTATGTCGTTACCTTTTTCAGTTTCAATAACTTGCCAACCAAAAGCTTCAAATTTAGCTTTTAAGTTTCCTAATGATAATACGTTTTCCACGTCACCATCAATCTGACGTCCATTATAGTCGATAGTAGCAATGTAATTATCTACTTTATTGGCAGCTGCATATAAGGCAGCTTCCCAAATTTGGCCTTCTTGTAATTCTCCATCGCCATGCAAACTGTAAATAATCGAATTATCATGATTTAATTTTTTAGTCAAAGCTGCTCCAATTGCCACACTCATACCTTGCCCTAAAGAGCCACTGGCTATGCGTACTCCTGGTAAATGATCGTGAGTAGTTGGATGACCTTGTAAACGTGAGTTTAATTTGCGAAAGGTTTTTAATTCTTCAACCGGAAAATAACCACAACGTGCTAAAACACTGTAATATACGGGCGAAATGTGCCCATTGCTCAAGAAAAACAAATCCTCACCTTTACCATCCATCGTAAAGTTTTTAGGATCATGCTTCATTACTCCATTATATAAGGCTACTAAAAAATCGGTACAGCCCAATGAACCGCCTGGATGACCCGAACTTACTGCATGAACCATACGAACGATGTCGCGGCGCACTTGAGTTGCTAATGTTTGAAGTTGTATAATATCTGCCATAAGTATTGATTTTGCTGCAAAAGTAGCATTTGAATATAGGATATAGCAAACTTGTTAATAATCAATAACACTATGTTAAAAAATAAAAAGTAAAGACTGTTATTCACACATAAAAAACTTAATTGTTAAAAACTGCCCAACAATGCTACTATTTATAGCAAAGCTTAATAATTGATTTTAATATATTTGCAAATTAAATTAAATAAAAAACGTTTGGGAGTTGATTAACTTTTTAATTTTCTAAACTTTTTAACTTTCAATCAAATAAAATATGGCTTTAAAATGTGGAATTGTTGGCTTACCAAATGTTGGAAAATCGACCTTGTTTAATTGTTTAAGTAATGCTAAAGCGCAAGCGGCTAATTTCCCGTTTTGTACTATTGAACCAAATGTGGGTGTGATAACGGTTCCGGATGAACGTTTAAATAAGTTGGCCGAATTAGTTAAGCCTCAGGCTTTGCAGCCAACAACGGTTGAGATTGTTGATATTGCTGGTTTAGTAAAGGGTGCGAGTAAAGGAGAAGGTTTGGGTAATAAATTTTTAGCTAACATTCGTGAATGCAATGCCATTCTGCATGTGTTACGTTGTTTTGATGATGATAATATTATCCATGTAGATGGTAATGTAAATCCAGTTAGAGACAAAGAAATTATTGATACTGAATTGCAATTAAAAGATTTAGAAGCGGTTGAAGCTAAATTAAAAAAGTTTGAAAAAGCTGGTAAGTTAGGTAATGATAAAGAGGCTGTGAAAACATATTCGGCTTGCTCTAAATTAAAAGAAACGTTGGAAAGTGGGAAATCAGCTCGGGCTTGTCTATTAGAAGAAAGTGAATTACCTTTTATTCAAGATTTACATTTGCTAACCATTAAGCCCGTAATGTACGTTTGTAACGTAGATGAAGCATCTGCCAAATCGGGAAATAATTATGTGGATTCTGTCAGAGAATCTGTGAAAGGTGAAGGAGCTGAAATTTTAGTCATAACAGCTGCAATGGAAAGTGAAATATCATCGTTAGAAACTTACGAAGAAAAACAAATGTTTCTTGGTGAAATGGGATTAGATGAACCAGGTGTAAATAAATTAATTAAACAAGCTTATAGTTTATTAAAATTACAAACCTATTTTACAGCTGGTGTAAAAGAAGTTCGTGCTTGGACTATCGAAAAAGGAATGACTGCTCCGCAAGCTGCCGGAGTTATTCATACAGATTTTGAAAAAGGATTTATTCGTGCTGAGGTAATAGGTTATAACGATTATGTGACCTATGGTTCAGAAAATGCTTGTAAAGAAGTTGGTAAATTACGTGTAGAAGGAAAAGAATATGTAGTGGCTGACGGAGATGTAATGCACTTTAGATTTAACGTGTAATAAAAATCTTGTCAGTTCGAGCGGAGTCGAGAACAAAAGATTTTTATAACGCTTCTCGACTACGCTCGAAGTGACAGCAAAAAATAAATAACAAGAAAACAGAAATACAATGAACAACCACGAAATAGACTATAAATTATTCGGTGAAGAAATGCAATGTGTGGAGATTGAATTAGATCCGCAAGAGGCAGTTATTGCCGAACCAGGAAGTTTTATGATGATGACCGATGGTATACAGATGCAAACACTTTTTGGTGATGGCACTAACACTGGGTTTATGAATAAATTATTTACAGCAGGTAAACGTTTGTTAACCGGCGAAAATTTATTTATGACCGTTTACACAAATAATTCTAATCAAAAACGTCAGGTCACTTTTGCCGCGCCTTATGCCGGTAAAATTATACCAATGAATTTAGCGCAATTAGGCAATAAAGTTATTTGTCAGAAAAATAGTTTTTTATGCGCCGCAAATGGTGTTTCAATAGGAATTGAATTTCAAAAAAAATTAGGAACTGGTTTGTTTGGAGGCGAAGGTTTCATTATGCAAAAGTTAGAAGGTGATGGGATGGCATTTGTGCATAGTGGAGGTCACGTTATTGAAAAACATTTGCAATCAGGCGAAATATTAAAAGTAGATACCGGTTGTATTGTTGCATTTACAAGTGATGTAAATTATGATATCCAATTTGTAGGAGGAATAAAAAATACATTATTTGGTGGCGAAGGCGTTTTTTATGCATCATTAAGAGGTCCAGGAAAAGTTTGGATTCAAACCTTACCAATTAGCAGATTAGCAAGCAGGATTTTACAATACGGTACAGGTTCAAGAAAAGAAGAAGGAAGTATTTTGGGCGGCTTAGGTAATTTATTGGATGGAGATTAATTATTAAAGAATTTAATTGTTAGTTATTAGTTGTTTGAAAGAAAATCCAACAACAAAAAACAAAATTCAAAAAACAAATTGGTATGGCAAAAGAGATAGCAAGTTATAACGAAGACAGCATTAAATCGCTTGATTGGAAGGAGCATATACGTATGCGTCCTGGGATGTATATCGGTAAATTAGGAGACGGAACTGCTTTTGATGATGGTATTTACGTGCTAATCAAAGAGGTAATGGATAACTCTATTGATGAGTTTATGATGGGTGCCGGTAAAAAAATTGAGGTGGCTGTTAAAGATGGAGTTGTTTCTATTAGAGATTATGGTCGTGGTATTCCTTTAGGTAAAGTTGTAGAAGTTGTTTCTAAAATAAATACAGGTGGTAAATATGATAGCGATGCCTTCAAAAAATCAATTGGTTTAAATGGAGTTGGTACAAAAGCTGTAAATGCATTATCTATAAATTTTAGAGTAACAGCTTTTAGAGATGGACAATCCAAAACAGCTGATTTTTCATGTGGTAATTTGGTAAAAGAATCTAAACTTGAAAAAACAAATGAAGCTAATGGTACTTATGTTGAGTTTAGACCTGATGATACTATCTTTAAAAAATACCATTACATCCATGAATACATTGATAAAATGTTGTGGAATTATGCCTTCTTAAATACTGGGTTAACTCTGTACTTTAACGGACAAGCATATAAGTCAGATAATGGTTTAAAAGATTTATTAGAAAAAAACATCACAGGCGAAATTATTTATCCAATTATTCATTTAAAAGGAGATGATATTGAATTAGCCATGACGCATAGTAACGAACATTATTCGGAAGAATATTATAGTTATGTTAATGGTCAATATACAACACAAGGCGGTACACATCAAGCCGCATTTAGAGAAGCTGTTGTAAAAACTATTCGTGAGTTTTATAAAAAAGATTTTGATCCAGCTGATGTCCGTAAATCTATTGTTGCAGCTGTTTCTGTTCGTGTGCAAGAACCAGTATTTGAATCTCAAACAAAAACAAAATTAGGTTCACAAGAAGTTGCCCCCGGCGGACAAAGTATGCGTTCGTTTGTGGGAGATTTTATTAAACAACAATTAGATAATTACCTTCACAAAAATCCAGAAACCGCTAAAGCAATTGAAGCAAAAATTGTTGCTAACGAGCGTGAACGAAAAGAGTTATCAGGAATTCAAAAACTAGCTCGCGAACGTGCTAAAAAATCTAACTTACATAATAAAAAATTACGTGATTGCAGAGTACATTTAGATGATGCAAAAAACCCTCGTGCGCACGAAACAACTTTATTTATTTGCGAGGGAGATTCGGCAAGTGGTTCTATTACTAAAACTCGCGACGTTAACACTCAAGCTGTATTTAGTTTAAAAGGAAAACCATTAAATTCTTTTGGATTAGGTAAAAAAATAGTTTATGAAAACGAAGAGTTTAACCTACTGCAAGCTGCTTTAAATATTGAAGATAATTTAGAAGACTTAAGATATAATAATGTAGTTGTGGCAACTGATGCTGATGTGGATGGTATGCACATTCGCTTGCTTTTACTGACTTTCTTTTTGCAATTTTTCCCTGATTTAGTAAAAAACGGACATGTATATATTTTGCAAACACCTTTATTTAGGGTGCGTAATAAAAAAGAAACAGCGTATTGTTATAACGATGAGGAGCGCAAAGCTGCTATCGCAAAATTAGGACCTAAACCAGAGATTACCCGATTTAAGGGACTTGGTGAAATTTCTCCGGATGAATTTAAACACTTTATTGGAAAAGATATTCGCTTAGAACCTGTGTTGTTAGATCAACAAGCATCCATACAACAATTACTAAGTTATTACATGGGCAAAAATACACAAGATAGACAAGAGTTTATTATTGATAATTTGCGAATTGAAGTAGACGCAGAGGATGAATTATTAAAATAAGTTAAAATTGCTATATTTAAAACTTCGGAATGGTATTTGAAATGACCTAACGCATTAAACAATAAATAATATAACTAAAAACCAAAAAATCAGATGAAAACAATTAAAATTTTAGCAATACCTGCAATTGTATTAGTATTGGCAGCAGGTTGTAAATCAAAAAAAGCATTACCTGTTCAAAAAGAAACAGGAGCTGTTGAAATATCTGTTCCGTTTAGTGGAAAAGAATACCGTAGCGATGAGAATAATTTTAGAGCAAAACAGCTAGGGAAATCTCCTGATTTAGCAACTGCAAAAAAAATCGCTTTTCAAAATGCAAGAGCTGAAATGGCAGGTAACATTCAAGCCACAATTAAAAGAGTAACAGATCAATATACGAATCAAAGAACAGTAGGCGCTACTCAAGAATTTGAAAATAAATTTGAAGAATTAGCACGCGAGGTTGTAAGTATGCAATTATCGAATGTTAAAGAGATTGGCGAGAAAATTTTTAAAGAAAGCGATGGTTCTTATACTTATTGGATGGCAATAGAAGCTGGAAAAAAAGAAGTATTTGACAAAATGGATCAAAAAATTTCAAATGATTCAAAATTAAAGTTAGATTACGATAAGCAAAAATTCCAACAAATTTTTGATGCTGAAATGAAAAAAATGAGCGAAGAAGGTCGCTAATAGTATAATATCCTCAAAATCAAGAGCATCTGAAAAGATGCTCTTTAATTTTTTTTTATCAAATGACTTGTCACCTCAAAAAAATAGTTGCGGTTATTTTTATCGTATTAATCGCTTCCTGTTCTGGCTCTAAGAAATATTTTAAAGCAGCTGAAAAACTTGAAAAACAAGGATTAGTAGGTGAAGCTGCTGAATATTATTATGTTTCGCTTGACCGAAAAAAAAACAATGTAGAGGCAAGGTTAAAATTAAAAGAAATTGGGCAAAAACATGTTAATAATCTTTCTTCTGGTTTTTTTAGAGAATACAATACTCAGCAATACGAAAAATCGATAGAAACATTTGATAAACTAAAGGACTTTACTTCAAAATCCTCATTTTTAAGTGTAGAATTGAGTTATCCTTCGGCCTATCAAGATGACTACAACAAATCTTTAGATTATTACCTCAATAAAAACTATAACGAAGCAACAAATTACGTCAATCAAAATAATTTTGATTTAGCCCTTCGGAGTATTTCTAAAATAAATAAATACGATTCAAACTTTAAAAAAACCAAGGAGTTAGAATTAATTGCAACTTGTGAGCCATTGTATTTATTAGCTACAAAGGATTTAGATGCAAAAAATTATGCTAATGCGAATTTAAATTTAAATTCAATAAATATAATTTCAGCATCTTATAAGGACTCAAAAGAATTACTTGACTTAACGAATGATTTATTAAAAAAGAGTTTTATTATTTTTCAACCTCAAAAATCGCTAGAAAAAGATATTGAAGAAAATTTATATAATAGTTTTATTGAATTTTCTTATTTGCACCAAAAAAAAATAAAATTAATTAATAATTCTCCTTTTTTATATATGCCAGGTGCTGCTGATATTACAAATGCCGGAAATATTGATTTAATTCAAGCAATTAGAAAAGCAACAGGAGCAGATTTTTTTTATGTGTATGATGTTGCAAATAAAAATGAAACAGAAACGCCTCAAACCAAAGCCACTTCTATTTGTTACGAAAAATCTATTTTTAAAAAAGATACCATTTTTATTACTGAATTTAAACCAATAACATATAACCAAGTAAAAGCAAGGCGCAGTTATTCTTATGATTATAAATATAAATTAATAGATGCTTTGTCAAATCAAATTGTAAGTTCTAGAAACGAAAATTGTATTTCTAGTGATAATATTGATTTTAACGAATTTGTAAAATCGACAAGAGTTCCAGCAGGAGCTTTTGTTCCAACGTATAACCTTAATATTATTTTTCCATACAATCCAGCATTAACAAATCCTGTAAATCAATTTAATCCAATAAATTGGCGAAATGGTTTTAGCAATCGTAAGGAGTTAAAATCTTTTTCTTCTTTAAAAGAGGAAACTAGTAAAAAAGCAATCAATTTATTCTCTAATACATTACTTTCTGTTATACCTAAATGATAAAAAGAATTATATATTTATTTTTTTACCTGATTTTTTCACTTAATGCGATTGTATCGCAAACTGTTGAACCAGTATTAGCTCCAAATTGGGTTAACAAAAGACCAGTAAATAGTTTTAAGTTTATTGGAATTGGTGTAGCAGATAAAACTACTGGGAACGGTTATCAAAATGAAGCGAAAAAAAATGCATTATTTGATTTGTCTTCTGAAATAAAAGTTGATATTTCTTCCAATTCAATTTTGTATACTGCGCAAAACAACAATCAGTTTAGCGAAAATTTTAATTCTTTAATTAAATTGACCAATACTGATAATATTGAAGGGTATAAATTAGTAGATACTTATGAAAACGACAAACAATATTGGCTTTATTACGAGTTAGATAAGCAAGAATATGAAAATCAAAAAGCTAAGAAAAAGCAACTTATTGTAGCAAAAGCAGTGAATTTAATTAATGTTTCTTTCACTGATGAAAAAGAGGGGAATTTTACTGGTAGTTTAAAAAAACGAATTCAAGCTTTTGGAATTTTAAGCCCTTATTTAAATGAGGAACTCGCTTTTGAAACTTCCAATAATGTAAAAAATATTTTCGAATTATCTAATACTATTCAAAAGCAATTGCATAGCATAACACTGGCAGATACCAAGTTAAATCAAGTAATAAAACCATATCAGCCAAATTATAAGCCGATATCCTATAAGTTGGTAATAAAAAATAAAATTAATTTAGTTGATTTCCCTTTTATTGTAAAGTCTGATAATGAAAACATTAGAGTAAACGAATCAGCATCTAGTAATTCTAATGGTGAAATTGAAATTAGTATTAAGCATGTAAAACCTTTAAATCAAGAAGTTTATTTTACTTTAAATCCTGATATTGAAAAATTAATGAGCGGAGACAGCATCAGTAAATCGTCAATTGTGTTGCTCAAGCAATTTATTGAAACTGCCCAATTAAAAGCTTTTGCCAGAGTATCACCTATTTCAGTGTTTGTAAATTGTATCGAAAAGAAAGGTCAGGAAGAAAATGAACAAAAGATTATTGAGCCATTAGTTGCTAGTAAATTTGTAGGCGAAGAAATTAAAATAGTGGAAGCGAAGGAACTCGCAGATTTTATTATTGATGCAGAAGCCATTACATTCAAAGATATAAGTTCGGATATTTTATTTACTAATTATAATATTCAGTTAGCGCAATTAAAAATAAAATTAAGTTTAAGAAATGTATTTACTAAAGAGTTAATTTACAGCGCTGAAGTTTCGGATATTTATGGTTATGGCAATTCCCAAGAAACAGCAGCTTTAAATGCTTTTCAAAGTGATAAATTAAAAACAAAATTAAGTGAGAGTTTGTTTTTTTTAAAACGCAAACTCATTGTATATTAACTTTGTTTTAAGAATTTTCTTTAGTTTTTCAATTAAAGAAACTAAACTTAAAATCGATTAGTATTTTAGAATAATATATTAAAGAACAATTTAGTAAGGAAGATAAAAATGGAAGAAAATAATAATGATAATCATAACGAATTAGGTAAAGTTAAGCATGTTTCAGGAATGTTTAAAACCTGGTTTATTGATTATGCATCTTATGTTATTTTAGAGCGTGCTGTGCCCGCCATGGAAGATGGTTTAAAGCCAGTGCAACGCCGTATTTTACATAGCATGTGGGAATTAGAAGATGGTCGCTATAACAAAGTGGCTAACTTAATTGGTAATACGATGAAGTATCACCCGCATGGAGATGCTAGTATTGGCGATGCATTAGTGGCAATTGGTCAGAAAGATTTACTGATTGATATGCAGGGAAATTGGGGAAATATTTTAACAGGTGATAGCGCTGCAGCCCCACGTTATATCGAAGCACGATTATCAAAATTTGGACAAGAAGTTATTTTCAATCCAAAAACTACCAATTGGGGATTAAGTTATGATGGTCGGAATAAAGAGCCACTTACTTTGCCCGTTAAATTTCCTTTAGTATTAGCGCATGGTGTAGAAGGTATAGCCGTTGGTTTGGCTACTAAAATTCTTCCTCATAATTTTTGCGAGTTAATTGATGCGTCTATTCAAATTTTACGTGGACGAAAAGCAGTTATATTCCCAGATTTTATTACAGGTGGTATAGCAGATTTTAGCGATTACAAAGATGGATTGCGTGGCGGTAAAGTAAAAATTAGAGCACGAGTTAAAGAGTTAAATCCTAAAACATTAATAATTACTGAAATTCCTTTTGGAACAACAACAGGTTCTTTAATCGATTCGATTTTAGCAGCTAACGATAAAGGTAAAATTAAAGTGAAAAAAGTAGAAGATAATACTTCTGAAAATGTGGAGATTTTAATTCACTTGCAACCTGGTATTTCTCCCGATAAAACGATTGATGCCTTGTATGCATTTACAAATTGTGAATTAAGTATTTCTCCAAATGCTTGTATCATTGAAGATAAAAAACCTCGCTTTGTTGGTGTTAGTGAAATATTAAAAATCTCTACGCATCAAACTCTGGCATTATTAAAAAGAGAGTTAGAGATTGAACAAAGTGAACTAGAGGAAAAGTGGCATTTTTCATCTTTAGAAAAAATATTTATTAAAGAAGAAATGTATATTGAATTTAAACAATATGCAAATAAAGAAACCTTATTCGAATATTTATACGAGTGCTTTAAACCTCATAAAAAGAAATTAATAAGAGAAATAACAGATGAAGATTTAAATCGTTTGACTCAAATTCCAATGATTCGTATTACCCGTTTTGATAGTATCAAAGCTGAAGAACATATGAAGGAATTGGATAATAAAATTGCTGTTGTAAAAAATCATTTATTAAACTTAATCGATTATGCGGTTGAGTATTTTAAAAATCTAAAGAAGAAATACGGCGCAGGTAAAGAACGTAAAACTGAAACGAAAGAGCTTGAAACTATTGTAGCCACCGAAGTAATAATGGCTAACGAAAAACTTTATGTAAATCGTGCTGAAGGTTTTGCTGGAAAGAGTTTAAAGAAAGATGAATTTGTTTGCGATTGCTCTGATTTAGACGATATTATTGCATTTACAAAAGATGGAAAGATGAAAGTTTTTAAGGTGTCGGATAAAGTTTTTATTGGAAAAGACATCATCTACATTGCTATCTTTAAAAAGAATGATGAGCGAACTACTTATAACTTGATTTATAGCGATGGGCCAAAGGGAATTACATTTATTAAAAGGTTTAATGTTACTGGTATTACGCGTGAAAAAGAATATGATTTAACCAAAGGAACTCCAAATTCATTTGTTCATTGGTTTACAATTAATCCTAATGGCGAAGCCGAAAAAGTACAGGTTATCCTAAAGCCAGTTAGTGGTTTACGTAAAATGGAATTAGATGTAGATTTTGCTGATATACCTGTAAAAGGTAGAACTTCAACTGGAAATATTGTTACAAAATATGCTATTAAAAAAGTTTTATTAAAAACAAGAGGTGCATCTACTTTAGCCGCTGAAGATTATTGGTTTAACGATGCCGTTCATCGCTTAAATAAAGAAAGTAAAGGAACGTATTTAGGAAAGTTTGCTGGTGATGATAAGATTTTAACAGTAACTAGTAATGGGTTTTATAAATTATATACGTACGAAGTTTTAAATCATTTTGATGACGATATTATTTTAATAGAAAAGTATTATCCTGCCCAAGTTCTGTCTTGTATTTATTTTGATGGAGAAAGTAAGTCTTATATTACAAAGCGTTTTACGCCTGAAAACACTACTAATAAAACGTTGATTATTACTGAAAATGAAAACTCGCGTATTGAATTAATAACTTCGCAAATATTGCCAATTGTGGATATAAAATTCAATAAAGAAAAAGATAAAATAATACCTGATGAAGCGGTTAATTTGGTTGATTTTTCTCCGTTAGTAAATATGAAAGCTAAAGGAAAGAAATTAACTTCCTATAAAGTAAAGGAAATTAATTTGCGAATTTCAGAGGAAATAATTTTAGATCATGATGATGCGGATGATGAAAACAACGGAGATAATGGAATGTCGCCAATGGAATTACACCGCAGAGCGATGGCAAAATTAGATAGTAATAATTTTAAAGGGAAAGACGGACAAATTAATTTTGATTTTTAATATAGATTAATGTCACAGCGAGCTAAGTCGAGATGCTTCTAAATAGTTCTCGACTGCGCTCGAACTGACAAATGAATAATGTTTCTATATAACCTTAGCATACACGCATTTAAACTAGGATTAATTTTGGCGTCGCCTTTTAATCCTAAGGCAAAGTTGTGGTTGGAAGGAAGAAAAAACTGGCAGCAGAATTTAAAATTAAAAGTTGCCAGTTTAAATTTAGAAAATGCTATTTGGTTTCATTGCGCGTCATTAGGCGAATTTGAGCAAGGTAGACCAGTAATTGAAAATATTAAAAACGAAGCACCCAATCAAAAAATAGTCTTAACATTTTTTTCTCCATCAGGATACCAAGTTCAACATAATTATCCTTACGCTGATTTGGTAATTTATTTGCCTGAAGATTCGCCTAATAATGCAAAGTTTTTTTTAGAAACACTAAAACCAAAACTAGCGATTTTTGTTAAATATGAATTTTGGTTAAATTATTTATTTGAATTAAACAGAAAGAATATTCCAACTTTTTTAATTTCAACGGTTATTAAAAAACATCAAACTTTTTTTAAATGGTACGGTGGTAATTTTCGTAAGGCATTAAAAATGTACACTACTATTTATACGCAAGATGCTTATTCTATTCAGCTTTTAAAAACACTAAAAATTAGTAGTGGCGTTTTATCTGGTGATACAAGGTTTGATAGGGTTTTAAAAATTTGCTCGGCACCCAAACAAATAAATGAAATTAGTAATTTTGCAAAAGATTCATTTGTAATTGTAGCTGGAAGTTCTTGGAAAGAAGACGAAGATTTTTTAATTGAAGCCTATATTGATTTAAAAGATAAATATTCGAACTTAAAATTGATAATTGCCCCTCACGAAATTGATAAAAAAAATATTGACAGATTAAAAAACTTATTACACAAATACAATTTACCCTTTCATTTATTTTCGGATAATTCACCAGCTTACACCGAATCTATTTTGATAATAAATGCTATTGGCTTTTTATCCTCAATTTATCAGCACGGCAAAGTAGCTTTAATAGGTGGTGGTTTCACAAATGGCATTCATAATATATTAGAACCAACTGTTTATGGTTTGCCTGTTTTATTTGGACCAAATTATAAAAAGTTTAACGAAGCTTTTGACGTTATTGATTTAAAAGTAGGTGTTTCAGTTAACAATTCAGATGAATTAATTTTGCAGTTAACCAAATGGATTGAAAATAAAAAATTGCTAGATGAAACGACGCAAGCTGCAAAACAGTATGTGGTTAATAATTCAGGAGCAACGCAAAAAATAGCTAAAGATTTGTTAAACTATTTGAGGTGATTTTGGTCAAATAATAGAAAGATTTAAAACCATGAGACAATTAAAATTCCTTCTGCTTATATTGTCGACAACTTTATTCGGACAAACAAACGGAGAAATATGCATTGGCAAAAAAGACAGTTTGTATTCTAACATTCTAAAAGAAAATAGACAAATAGTTGTTTACGTTCCGCAGAATGAAAACCCGTATGTTCAAACTGACAAATATCCAGTTCTATATCTTTTAGACGGTGATATACTTTTCACAAAGACAATAGGAATGCTAGACCATTTAAGTAGCGATTACGGTAGTGAAAGATGTCCGAAGATGATTGTTGTAGGAATTATTAATTCAAATCGTTTCAAAGACTTGTTGCCAATTACATCAAAAGACAAACAAGACAGCATTGATGATTTTACAAAATTCATGGAAAAGGAGTTAATACCGTATATTGACAAAAAATATCCAACTCAACAATACAGAACATTGTTAGGACATTCACTAGGTGGTTTGCGTTCCGCAAACACGCTAGTTTACCAGCCTCAAGTTTTCAATTCATATATAGCGTTAGACCCCAGCTTAGGTCATGACATGAATGTTTGGTCAGATAAAACATACAACTTAATGAAAAGCAAAACATTCAACAATAAATCACTTTATTTAGCTATGGCTCAGACAATGTCTAAATCAATGGACACTTCTGCTATTCAAAAAGACACAACGGGTTGGTCAAGACACATGAGATCAATTATGCGCTTTGCAATTGACATAAACACAAATAAAAACAAAGGCCTAAATTTCAATTGGAAATACTATCCAAATTTAACACACGGCGAAGTAACTTTTGAAGGAGCGTACGATGGTTTAAAATCAATTTTCTCGTGGTATTATAACGAGGACATAAATAAAATTTATGATAATTCAACTTCTGTTAACTCTGCCGTTGAAATTATAACTAAAAAATATGATATTATTTCATCAAATATGGGCTTACAAGTTCTACCGCCCGAAAGTAGCATTATGAAAATTATTGATGTGCTACTAAGCAAAGGAATGAAAGAAAAGGCAGTTGCTTTTGCCGACCTAAACGTAAAGAACTATCCTCAAAGTGAAATGGCTGCGTATTACAAAAATTATGCATTGTGGGGCGACAAAAAACTTTTATCCGACCTTTTGCCAGTGAAGACTGCAAAGGAAGTTTCTAAGTTTTGTTTAACTGAATCAAAATTGAAATCAACAACATACAATATTTCAGAAACTGCAATTAATGAATTAGCTTACCAATTATTGCAAGAAAAAAAGCTACAAGATGCTCTTGTTTTTTTTAAAACTAACACAGAATTGTATCCTAAATCTGCGAATGTTTATGACGGTTACGGGGAGTGTTTGTTGGCAATTGGAAAAGAAAAAGAAGGACTTGCTGCGTATAAAAAATCTTTAGCCCTAAATCCCAATAATATTAATGCGGCCAGTGTGTTGCAAAGGTATAATGAGAAATAAATTAAATTTGCATAATGCATGATTTTACAAAAGTTTGGGACAACATAAGCTCTTGCAAATATTTTCGCTGCGTGATGGTATTTTGTTTTTTCTTTTCAAATATCTATTAATTAATTGTCTTATTTATTGCCGAATAGGTAGCATTATTAAAAGTCAAACGCACAGGAAAGTAAAATAATGTTCCACTTTCATAAATAATGTGCAGTAGTAATTGCAAATAATATTTTGATAAGATCCTTATTTTATTAATTAGTTTAATTTTTTTCGTTTTGTTCGTTCCTCTTAAAAATGTACTTTTACTTAATGCACAAAATACTAGACTATTTTTGGAAGTATAATTTACCACGCTGGTCAATTTTAATAATTGATTTGCTTATTTGTACATTTTCGTTAACCTTGGCATTTTTTTTAAGA
This sequence comes from Bacteroidia bacterium, assembly GCA_044357775.1. Taxonomy (GTDB): domain Bacteria; phylum Bacteroidota; class Bacteroidia; order B-17B0; family Aurantibacillaceae; genus UBA4416. Next base: position 15,440 of record JBIKOX010000030.1, read on the forward strand.
TTTAATTTTAAGTCCATTCCCCAAAGCGAATTGGATAATTTTCCACTTATTTATTCGGTTTTATTAAGCGTTAGATTATTTGCTTTTATTATTTCTAAAATTTATAAAGGTGTTGTTAGGTATACAGGTGCAAGAGATGCTACACGAATTTTTGTAATTATACTATCAAGCAGTTTCTTCCTCTTTATCATTAATATATTTACACGACAAATATTATTAGGTTACTATTTAATTCCTCATTCTGTTATTATAATTGACGCATTAGTCACTATTTTTATTATGGTGAGTTCGCGTTTAGCAATAAAAGCCATTTATTTTGAAAATAAAAATCCTGAAAAGCAAAAAACGCAAGTTATTATTTATGGCGCAGGCGAGAGTGGAATTATTACAAAGCGAACTTTAGATAGGGATGCAGCGGTTCGTTACAAAGTTGTTGGTTTTATTGATGATGATGAAAAGAAAAGGGGTAGAAGTTTAGAAGGTGTATTTGTATATCCAACTTCTAAATTAGGGGATTTAGTAAAAGAAAATGATGTAGAATCTGTTATTATTAGTATTCAAAACTTACCTCCTGATAAAAAAAACAACATCATTGATGAATGTTTACAATATGGCGTTAAAGTATTAAATGTTCCACCGGTTGCTAAATGGATTAATGGCGAATTAAGTTTTAATCAAATAAAAAGTATAAATATTGAGGAATTATTAGAACGTGAACCAATTAAGTTAGATAACGCTTTAATAAATGAACAATTAAACAATAAAACAATTTTAATTACTGGAGCAGCTGGTTCTATTGGTGCAGAGCTGGCAAGACAGTGCGCTAAATTTAATCCCAGTTTGTTAGTTTTGTTAGATCAAGCTGAAAGTCCTTTACACGAATTAGAATTAGAATTTAATGAAAACGGTGTTACTTGTAAACATGAAGTTGTAATTGGTGATGTTAGAAATATGGATCGCTTGCGAAACGTATTCAACACATTTAAGCCAAATATTGTTTTTCATGCTGCTGCATATAAGCATGTGCCAATGATGGAAAACAATCCATCAGAATCTATTTTAACTAATATTTTAGGAACTAAAACAGTAGCTGATTTAGCTGTTGAATTTAACGTAGAAAAATTTGTAATGATTTCTACTGATAAAGCTGTAAACCCAACTAATGTGATGGGTGCATCAAAACGTATTGCTGAAATTTATACTCAAAGTTTAGGCAAAACATCTAAAACAAAATTTATTACAACACGTTTTGGTAATGTATTAGGATCTAACGGTTCGGTAATTCCACGCTTTAAAAAACAAATAGAGCAGGGTGGACCCATCACAATAACACATCCTGACATTACTCGTTTTTTCATGACCATACCTGAAGCTTGCCAGTTGGTTTTAGAGGCAGGCTGCATGGGAAAAGGTGGCGAAATTTTTGTTTTTGATATGGGGCAATCTGTTAAGATTGTTGATTTAGCTCGCAAAATGATTAAGCTTTCTGGTCTAAAAGAAGGAACTGATATTAAAATTATTTATACAGGTTTACGCCCAGGAGAAAAATTATTTGAAGAATTATTAGCTACTTCCGAAAATACATTGCCAACTCATCACCAGCAAATATTAGTTGGTAAGGTGCGCGAATACGAATTTGCTGAGGTTACACATTTTATTAATGAATTAATTTCGCTATTTAATACACAAGATAATAAACGTATTGTTTCAAAAATGAAAGATATCGTTCCTGAATTTGTAAGTAATAATTCGGTATTTCAAACTTTGGATAAATCTTAATTTCTTTTAAAAACAAAAATGCTTTTTTACACATATATCAATTTGGGCGTTTCATTGCGCAAAAGGCACGCGCAATGTCGGGCTTTCCGTTTCAATCTTTTTGTTCGTGCCTCACAAAAAGGATTTTCACTTCAATCCCTAACGCAAAAAACTTAATATTAAAATAAAAAATGAAAACATTAATTGCACTTATTATTCTTACAAATTCATTATTGGCTCAAACAAAACCGGTAGTAGTAAATGAACTCAAACAACCAAAATTGGTAATTGGAATCGTAGTTGATCAAATGCGGCAGGATTATATTTATCGTTATTGGAATAAATTTGGGAATGGTGGTTTTAAAAAATTAATTAATGATGGATATTTTTATAAAAATGCACAATTTAATTATGTGCCAACTTATACAGGTCCAGGTCATGCATCAATATATACAGGTACAAGTCCCTCTACCCATGGTATTATTGCCAACGATTGGTTTGTAAAAGATGCAAATAAAATTACGTATTGTACAGAAGATCCAAATGTAAAAACGGTAGGTTCTGAAAGTAAAGCAGGATTCATGTCGCCTAAAAATTTACTAGTGACTACCATTGGCGATGAATTAAAATTAAATACCAATCAACAAGCCAAAGTATTTGCAATTTCATTAAAAGATAGAAGTTCTATTTTACCTGCCGGACATAGCGCTAATGGGGCCTTTTGGTTTGATGGAAGTAATGGTAAATTTATTTCAAGTTCACATTATATGAATCAATTACCAGCATGGTTAAATGATTTTAATAATTTACAATTAGCAAAAAAGTATTTATCAAAAGGATGGAATACGTTATATCCAATAGCCGGTTATACCGAAAGTATTGCTGATAAAAATAATTATGAAGCAGCTCCTAATAAAAAGGATACAGCTATTTTTCCTTATGAATATGCTGCGCAGTTGAATAAAAATAATTACGAAATCATTAAGGCAACTCCTTATGGAAATACCATTACTAAAGATTTAGCATTAGCTTGTTTAAAAGCTGAGCAATTAGGTAAAGGCAAACAAACGGATATGCTGTGTATTAGTTTTTCTTCAACAGATTATGTGGGTCATTCATACGGACCACGGAGCGTGGAAATAGAAGACGTTTATTTGCGTTTAGATAAAGATTTAGAAGAGTTAATTAACTCTTTAAATGCAACTTTAGGAAAAGATAATTATGTGATATTTTTAACAGCAGATCATGGCGCTTGCGATGTACCAGCGCATTTAATGGATTTGAAAATTCCAGGTGGTTATGTTAATCAAGATGAATTAACAAAAACAGTAAAAACATTTTGTCAAAATCAGTATGGTGATAGTTTAGTATCTTCAATTAGTAACCAACAAATTTTTTTGAACGATAGTAAAATAGCAGCAATGAAATTAAATAAATTTTCGGTTGAACATGCATTAGCTAATTTTATGCTATCAATTAAAGGAGTAGCTGAGGCTTATCCTTCAGAAGTTTTAAAATTTGAAAATTATACTGATGGTACTTTTAAATATTTGATACAAAAAGGATATAACCATGTAAGAAGCGGAAATGTAGCATTCTCCTACAATCCTGCGTGGATGGAATATCAAAACAAAGGAACTACGCATGGTGCATCTTATAGTTATGATACGCATATTCCATTACTATTTTATGGTATGGGAATACCAAAAGGAAGTTCAGTAAAAAAAGTGAATATTGTAGATATTGCTCCAACAATTTCATTGATGCTTCACATGTCTTTTCCAAACGGAACAACTGGTAAACCATTAGAAGAAGTAATTGCTAAATAATTTTTTCCGGTAGACAAGTGAAATTTTTCGTTTTATCAAATTCATTATATGTTGGTAATGGTGCGGCTGCTTTTGACGAAAGAGAGCGAATTACAATTTTTTCGGTGGCACTGCGTGGTTTTTTAGTGGGAGAAAAGAATTGAAATTGGTCTTTCGTCTTGAATTTTTGTTTCTTTTTGTTCAAGCAAAAAGAAAATGAAAAAGCACTTATTGTGTGAAGTCTATAGTATTTGTTGTATTAAACATAATTGTATCTTTATTCAATGTTACTTCGCTTAAATTACGATAATCCTCATCCAAAAGACATTCAATTTATTGTAGATTGTTTAAAAAATGATGGCGTCATCATATATCCAACTGATACTGTTTATTCAATGGGTTGCGATATAACGCGTCCAAAAGCTATTGAAAAATTATGTCGTTTAAAAAATATCAAACCCGAAAAAGCTAATTTTTCATTTGTTTGTAGCGATTTAAGTCAGTTATCTAATTATGCTCGCCCAATTCCTAATTCATTATTCAGAATTATGAAAAAGGCATTGCCAGGACCTTATACATTTATATTAGAAGCAAATAATAATGTTCCTAAGCTATTAAAACAAAATAAAAAAACGGTTGGTATTCGTGTTCCAAATAATACTATTTGTAAAACTATTATTACCGAATTAGGAAATCCAATTATTACCACAAGTTTACATAATCCAAACGATGATATTGTAGATTACTTTACCGATCCTGAAACTATTCATCATGAATATCAAAAAAAAGTTGACATAGTTATTGATGGTGGCTTTGGAAACTTATATCCATCCACAGTTATCGATTGTTCTCAAGATGAATTAGTTGTTTTGCGTGAAGGGCTTGGAAGTTTAGATATATTAAATTGATTTTTTTTTACATTAAATCTAAAATTTGCTTGCCATGTTCTTTTGTTTTAACCTCAGTAATGACATGCGAAATTATCCCTTTTTCATTAATTATAAAGGTTGTTCTTATTATTCCATCATAAATTTTTCCCATAAATTGTTTGGTTCCCCACACATCGTATGATTTAATTATTTTCATATCAGTATCTGCTAATAACGAAAATGGCAACTCGTATTTTTCAGCAAATTTTTTATGCATTTTTTCATCATCTGCACTAACTCCAACAACTACAACATTCTTCTTATTTAAGTAGTTGTGTTCGTCTCTTAAACTGCAAGCTTCCATGGTGCAACCGGGAGTACTATCTTTTGGATAAAAATACAGCACGATGTTTTTGCCTTTAAAATCCGGCAAAGAAATAGTTTTTCCATGTTGGTCTTTTGCAGAAAAAGCAGGCG
>JBIKOX010000156.1:0-7385 GCA_044357775.1 Bacteroidia bacterium
TCCAATTTTTAAAGTTGTACTATGCGCTATAAATTTTGTTTTTTCAACTTTTGAATTTTCAGCTACTACTTTTTTAGTCGCTACTTTTTTCACAACACTTTTTTTTGCAACTGGATTAATTTTACTTTTTGTTTCCTTTTTTACAGATGGTTTTTTTAGCACCACTTTTGGGTTATTTTTTTCTGTTTTTGCCATGATTACTTTTTTTGATGATAACGAATGAGGGGCATTTTTGTTTATACGATTTGTCTTAAAAAAATTACACCATTGTGTTAATGGACATATATCACATTTAGGAGATCTAGCCAAACAAGTATATCTACCATGTAATATTAACCAATGATGAGCAGTAGCTACATATTGTTCGGGAATGTGTTTAATTAATTGTTGCTCACTTTGTAACGGTGTTTTTGCTTTGGTTAGTCCTAACCTGTTCGAAACTCTAAATACATGCGTGTCAACCGCCATAGCGGGTTTATCGTAAATTACAGAAGCAACTACATTTGCTGTTTTTCTGCCAACGCCAGGTAGTTTTACTAATTCATCAATTTCACTTGGAATTTCACCGTTAAAATCTTTAAGTAACATATTAGCCATATTAACTAAATGTTTGGCTTTATTATTTGGATAACTTACACTTCGTATATAATTAAAAATGGTATCAGAACTGGCTGACGCTAAAGTTTCAGCATTAGGATAATCTATAAATAATTTTGGTGTAACTTGATTGATTCTTTTATCGGTGCATTGCGCTGATAAAATAACCGCAACAATGAGTTCAAATGGATTTGAGTAAAGTAGTTCTGTTTCGGCTATTGGAACATTGGTTTTAAAATAATTAATTACTCCTTCGTATCTTTCTTTTAAAGTCATATTAAAACTAATTTTTATTAAAGATGCTATATATAAATGAATAAAAAAGCCATCTGTAGTTAAACAAATGGCTTTACAGTAAAGTTTAAATCTTATTTTTTAAACCCAAATACTTTTTTCAAAATATCTGACACACGAGCCATAGGGTCTTTTCTAATTTTAGCTTCTTCATCTAATATTAAAATCATTAGTCCGTTTATTGCTTTATTACATACATAATCATCCAAATTTGGATTTTGTTTTTTTACGCCAGGTATCTTATTGTATGCCGTTGCTAATGGTTTCCAATAGCTTGTAACTTTAACTTTTACTACAGCTTCTTTTACAATTGGCATAAATTTTTCTTTTAATGGTGCAGTTGTTTTTTCTCGTAAATAATGGGTAGCAGCCGAATCACTTCCGTTAAGAATTGCAAAACCATCACCAATACTCATTCCGGTAATAGCACCAACAAATACGGGCGCCGATTTTTTAGCAGCTTCTTCAGCTGCTCGGTTTAATGAATTTTCAAATTCTGTTACTTTTTTCTGCATTCCCATTTTTATAAGTTTAGCTCTCATATCTTTTGCCTCTTCTGGCCATGGTATAAAAACTTTCGGATTTTTTAAATAACCATCAACTTTTGATGCCATGCCCGACGAATTATTAGTGCCAACGGTTAAAGCTTCTTTTAGACCTTGAACTACTTCATCATTTGTTAAAGCTGGCGCAGTTGGCGAACCTTTTACAATAGTATTTGCTTTATCAATAACTGCTGCAGAATTTGTTTTGGCGGCATCAATTATTGCTGTTGAATTTGATTTTACAGCATCTTTTGCTGAATTTATAAGTCCACCTAAATTTTGCCCTTTAATTATTAAACTACAAGCAGTAATTGCTGTTAGTATGATTGTTTTGATTTTCATATTTTTTAGATTTTGTTTTTTACTATTGTTTTTTAACTATTGTATGTTTTACCATATTTAAAACATAAATAGTTAATAATATAATTTTAAATTTACGATTAGATTTGCAAATGTGGAGTCAAATATACTATGAAAAAGTAAGTTTGCCTAAAGCAACATACTAACTATTGTAAAATTAAGATTAAAATTTACTGCTAAAAAAAAATATGAACGCTGAACTTTTAACCATTGGGAACGAAATTTTAATTGGACAAATAGTTAATACAAATTCTGTTTGGATGGCTCAGCAATTAAATATGATTGGAGTGAGTATTGTTCATATGAGTTCTGTTGCTGATGATAGAGATGCTATTTTAAAAGCTTTTGACGATGCAAGTCAGCGTGCGGATATTGTTTTGATTACCGGAGGATTAGGACCAACAAAAGATGATATTACCAAAAAAACGTTTTGTGATTATTTTGATACAGAATTAGTGACAAATGAAAATGTGTTAGAAGATATTACCGGATTTTTCTCTAAGCGTAATAAACAAGTTTCTGATTTAAATAAAAAGCAGGCTGAGGTTCCAAAAGGATGTTTCGTTATTAGAAATAAAAATGGAACAGCTCCTGGCATGTGGATGGAAAAAAATAATACCATTTTTGTTTCTATGCCCGGCGTGCCTTACGAAATGCAATCCATTTTATTGGAGGATGTAATCCCTGAAATTAAAAAACGTTTTACACTGCCTTTTATTTATCATAAAACCCTTTTAACGCAAGGTATCGGTGAAAGTGATTTAGCAGAATTGATAAGCGATTGGGAAGATGGGTTAGCTGAATCAAAAATAGGGTTAGCTTACTTGCCATCTCCCGGAATGGTAAGGTTGCGTTTGAGTAGCAAGGGTTTTGATGAATTTGCATTAAATAGATTGATAGAATCTGCGGTTGAAAAAGTTAAACCCTTGATTGAAAAATATATTTATGGTTATGAAGAATATGGAAAAGAGCAACCAAAGATACAAGAGATTTTGGGAAATTTATTATTAGAAAAAGGTTTGAAAATAGGCTTAGCTGAAAGTTGTACAGGTGGCTATATTTCACATTTAATTACGAGTGTGGCAGGCAGTTCTAGTTATTATAATGGTTGTATTGTTCCTTATCATAACGAATTTAAAAATTCACTATTAAAAGTGGATACTACTATTTTTGAAAAACATGGCGCCGTTAGTAAAGAGTGCGTCACAGCTATGGTTAAAGAAACCTTAATAACATTTAAAGCTAATGTTGCTATTGCAGTTTCAGGAATTGCAGGTCCGGGCGGAGGGACTGATGAAAAACCAGTGGGCACGACCTGGATTGCGGTTGCATATGAAAATCAAATTATAGCCAAGCATTTTATATTTGGACATAATAGGCAGCGTAATATTCAAATGACAGCCAACACAGCTATGAATATGTTGAGGAAATTAATTTTAAAAATTGAGGATTAAATAAAAGTTGTTTGATTTCAGTTATTTGTTTCTGGAAATATCCAACAACAAATATCCAACAACGAAAAACTAATTTTATGAAACTAGCATACAGAGAATTTGGAGAAGGGCAACCGTTAATTATTTTACATGGCTTATTTGGACAAAGTGATAATTGGAATACTTTAGCTAAGCGTTTTGGAGAAAATGGTTTTAAAGTATATACATTAGATCAACGAAATCATGGATTATCTCATCATAGTGATGTTTGGGATTATCAAGTAATGGCAGAAGATTTAAAAGAGTTTATTGATGAACATCATTTACAAAATGTAATTTTATTAGGTCATAGTATGGGTGGTAAAACGGTGTTGTTTTTTGAGCATATGTTTCCTCATTTAGTTAATAAATTAATAATTGTAGATATTGCACCAAGAGCTTATGAGCCGCATCATGATTCGGTTTTAAAGGCACTAAATGCTGTTGACTTTACCGACATAAATACACGCAAGGAAGCCGAGGCTATATTGGGTGAATATATTTTGGATTTTGGAACAAAACAATTTTTATTGAAAAATATTTTTTGGAAGGAAGACGAAACAAAACAAATGGCTTGGCGCTTTAATTTAAAAACAATTACAAGCCAATATAATAACATCGGTTTTAGTGTTCCTTTTTTTATAAGTGATACTAAAACATTGTTTATTAAAGGAGAAAAATCAGATTATATAAAAAATAATGATGAGGAAGATATTGCATCTCGTTTTTCAAATTATCAATTAAAAACGATTGCCAATAGTGGTCATTGGGTTCATGCAGAGCAACCAGAATCTTTTTTTAATTGTGTAATGGACTTTATTACTCAATCATAATTGCATTTTCAATTACGTTGATGGTGTTTTTTAACCTGTCCTCACCAATTCCTTTGATGATTTTATAATCAACATTTAATTTTTGCAATTCGTGTTTATTTAATTTAAATAAATGTTCACGCAAATCTGAATTTTTTCTTTGAGAATCCGAAACCCACGGAATATCATTATTTGAGATTAAATATAAATCATAATCATTTGATTTGATTGACTTAGTTATAAAGCTAGGAACTTTATTGAATTTATGTGTAGACCATATTTTAATTGTAATTAAGGACGTATCACAAAACAAAAAACGATTTGCTTTAAGTAAATATTCTTCTTCTGATTCTAATTGTTTTTTTGCGATTATTTCTAAATCAGAAGTGTCATAATTATTGATATCATGTTCTTCGAAATAAGTTCTGGCGTATTCGGGAACATAAACCGTGTTATAATGTTCTGCTAATTGTTCGCATAATACTGTTTTACCTGTACTTTCGGCGCCAACAATAACAATTTTTTTTATTTTATTTTTAGTTGTTTTTTCCATGAGTAAAATCCATACAATGCCATTAAACTAAAAAAACCATACAATATGGCATATGTTGGTAATTCTTTAATTATATATAAAGCAACATATGCTGCATCTATAATTATCCATATTAGCCAATTTTCAATCCACTTTTTTGCCATCATGAAGGTACAAGTAAAACTGCATGCGGTTAATATTGCATCAAACAAAATTTGATCAGATTTAAAATGCCTTAGCAGGAAATAATAAATAACACTTTGTACAGCAATTGATAAAGCAATAGTAATAATCCATTTTGTTGGCATTTTTGAAACAACGAATGAGTTTCCTTTTTTTCTATTCCAGTAAAACCACCCATAAATTCCACTACAAAAATAAAAAATCTGTAAGCTAAAGTCTCCAAGCAAATTTTGGTTGTAAAATGTAATTCCAGAAATAATAACAGAAATTAAAGCAGTTGGCCAACACCAAATACTTTCAAATATTGTTAATAAAACACCTGCAATACCCGTTAATAAAGCTATCCAATCCCAAGTAGCCATTAATCAAGTGGGATATTTTTTTCTTTACAATATCTAATAAATTCAATGTACTTAGTAAATGGAGAGGTGTTTTTCCATAAATGCCCATACAATGCAATGCCATGAAAACCTAGTTTATAAGCTAATTCAACACTTTTTTCGTTAATGCCCCCTCGAGCGTATATTTTTTTACCCGATTTCGTCAATGCTGCTTCAACTGTTTCTGGATAAAATCCACTAAATAATTCACCAGACACGTTATGAAACATTGTTCCAACAAAGCAGTAATCAGTTTTAACTTTTTGATCTAAGTATAACTCAGATAATCTTCTAAAAGAAATAGATTTAATTAAATTAGGTTTTCGTAAGTAAATCATTTTTGTATTCCACCATAAATGAAATGTTTTTTTAAGATGCGCGGAGGTAAAATGGAATCCTTTTAAATTATATTTCAGAGCAAGGCGGTGATGAGAATGTATGATGATTCGATTGTGAAAATGTTCTGGAATTTCTTTAATATAATCTTCTAATTCTTTAGTTGAAAATCTGTTTTTACGAACATGTAAAGTATTTAATCCGGCTTCAAACATTTGAATGATTGCAGCTATTTCGGATTCACTTTTTTGCGATTGAGTAATTACAACTAGTTTCATTTATTATTATAATTATTTTTTATTTTGAATCTTGTTCTTTTAATGTTTTGAATAATTAATTGCTTAAAATAATTTATTTAGTTTTAGTAAAAAATCAGGATTTCCTTCTAAAGCGTTTCCAATAACCATGTAGTCAGGATTTGAAATTAAAATAGTTTTTGCTTTTAAAACAGAATCTATACCACCGCCCACAATTAAAGGAATTGAAATGCTTTTTTTTACTTTGTAAATAATAGTTGAATTTATTGTTTTTTTTGCGCCACTGCCTGCTTCTAAATAAATGAGTTTTTTTCCTAGAAGTTCTCCAGCAATAGCAGTTTCAATAATTTCTTTTTGTGAGCCAAGTGGTTTGGTTTTAGTTATTTTTTGAGTGGTAGATTTTTTTGCTCCATCTACTAAAATGTAACCAACAGGAATAGTTTTTATTTTTGATGCTTTAATTTTTGAAGCAGCTTTTACGTGTTTCCCAATTAGATATTCCGGATTTCTTCCAGATAAGAGTGATAGTATCAAAATACAATCTGCATGTTTTGAAACTTGAGTTTCATCACCAGGAAAAATGATAAGAGGAATCTTCGTTATTTTTTTTATTGATTTTACTGTTTTTTCAAATAAATTTTTGTTTACTGCACTTCCACCTATAAAAATATAAGCCACTTTACAGTCGTTTGCTATCTTAATCAATTCCTGATTGTACTTATCAGGATCAACTAATATGATGAGTTTTGTATGTGTTTGTTTTTTAAGCAATGTGTTTTAAAATATTTAACTACATAGATACATAGTTTTTTTAGTTAATAAAAACCTTGAAATTAGATGTGTGTAGCTTTAAAAATTAAAATCTCTAGCAAAAAAAATTGTTTTCTAAAGGTTAAGCGCTTTTTGATTATAATTTTTTATCTATATTATTTTGTGGTTTAAAATGTTTTTAATCAGTGTTATTATTTATTTTATTTAGTGCATAAACTAAAACATAATCATCTAATAGACGATAATTTAATTCAAATGTTTCATTAAAATTTGGCAACTTAATTTCTCCAATAATTTCTCCGAAATTATGTTTTGTAAATGGTTTTACAAATAAATGTTCAATAAAATCAACTTCTTTTAAGCCATATATTTTATACAAAGTTTCTTTTGCGGCCCAATAAATCAGTAGTTTTTCAACATCGTCTTTTGAATCACCCAGTTCTGTTATCGAAAGAAATTTGTGTTTTATTTTAAGTACTTTTTCTCGTATTAATTCAATATCAATGCCGGTAGGTTCATTTTCATTAATTATGATAGCTAGCTTATCGTGAGAGTGTGAAATTGAAACATGCTTGCTACTCTCCGGCAAATAAGGCTTTCCCTTGGCATCATATTCAATTTCAATGTCTTTACCTAGTAACTTGTTTAGGAGATAGCGTTTACCTTGATTTTCAATTTCGCGTTTAGTATTTAAATGGTTAGCGTTTGCAAACAGCTTTAAATTTAATAATCCAAAATACAAACCTTCTTTTATGTGAAAAACCTCTGTCAATCTTTCTAAATTAAACTTTAACTGTTATTTGTTGTTACAATCTTATATCTTATCTTTGCATAATTACAAAAAAT
>JBIKOX010000013.1:0-27665 GCA_044357775.1 Bacteroidia bacterium
GAAAATAAAAAAGCAATTCAATATTATCAGAAGGTAATTTCGTTAAAGCCTGACTATGAATTTGTTTTTAATGCTCGGATGAAACAAGCCCGTTTGTTTGATGTAAAATCTGGCAACATTGCAAAATTAAAGCGTGATTTATTGAAAATGACTCGCGATGTAAAAAACACTGAATTTTTAGACGTCATTTATTACACACTTGGAGAGATTTTTGAAAAAGAAAAAAACACTCAGCAAGCAATAGCTAACTATAAATTATCTGTAAAAAACAGCACTCAAAATCCTAAGCAAAAAGCATTATCCTATCTTAAATTAGGAGAAATAAATTTTGAGCTTGCAAACTATACTGCATCAGGAGGATATTATGATAGTACCTTAATTACTTTACCAAAGGACTATAAAGATTATGCAATAATTAGCAAACGAAAAGAAACTTTAGAAACACTAGTTGGATACATAAAAGTAATTCAGCGGGAAGATAGTTTGCAGCGGATTGCAAAAATGAGTGAAGCTGAACGGAATCGATTTATTGAAAAAATGATCACTCAAATTGAAGAGGAAGAAGAACGAAAAAAGGAGGAGCTTGAATCATTAAAATCTCAAAATAGTAATCCTTCAAACAATGCTTCAACTGTTGTAAATAATGGTATGCCAAATATAGGAGGTAGTAATACAAAAGGGGATTGGTATTTTTATAATCAAACAACTTTAAGTTTTGGTATTAATGATTTCATTAAAAAATGGGGCAATAGAAAACTTGAAGATAATTGGAGAAGAAGCCAAAAAGCACTAAGTTTTGATAATCAATCAACCAATGGAAGTGATACATTAACAGACGAAGTAGTAACATCTAAAAGTAAATCAAAATCAAATAGAAAAGCCGTAGATTATTACTTGGTTGATTTACCGTTATCGGATAGTTTGCTAGAAAAATCTACAATTCGTATAGTGGATGCATACTATAATTTAGGAAGCACCTATAAAGAGGAACTAAACAATAATAAGAAAGCTATTGCCACTTTTGAAGAATTAAATAATCGCTTTACAAATAATAAGTATAAATTATCAACTTATTTTCAATTGTATCGCATTTATTTATCTGCAAAAAATCAATCCCAAGCCGACTACTATAAAAATAAAATATTGAATGAATATCCAAATAGTGAGTACGCGCAAATTATAAAAAATCCAAAATATATTGCAGATAAAAATGCGCAAAAAGGGGAGGTTGAATTATTTTACACGGATACCTACAATGATTATTCGATTGGTAATTTTAGTAATGCTTATAGCAGATGCAGCGAATCAGAAAGTAAGTTTGGAAAAAACGACTACGCACCAAAGTTTGCATTTATAAGAGCAATGTGTATTGGAAAATTAAAAGGACTTGACTCTTTAGATGCTGCCTTAAAATTAGTGCAGGCGTTATACCCTAAAGATCCAGTATCAAAGCAAGCACAAGATATTTTAGAAGCTCTTTATAATTTGCAACATCCTAGCGAAGCCACGACGCAGGATAATAGTAACAAGCCGGATACATTTTCTTTAGATTTAAGTGTACAGCATTTTGTAATTGCCGTGTGCCCAGATGATGTGGCAATTGCAAATGGTTTCAAATCAGCATTAGCTGATTACAATAATAATTTTTATAGCAACGCTGATTTAACTATTTCAAGCAGTTTGTTTGGAACAACTCATCAAATTACAACAATCAAAACCTTCAAAGATGCTAAGGAAGCTCTCATTTATATTGATAATTTAAAGAAAGATAAAACTGTTTTTTCAGGAAAAGTAAATGCAGAATTATTTACGTTAATGGCAATTTCGGCAGACAATATTCAAAAGCTATTTCGAAAAAAACAAACAAGCTACTATAAACCATTTTATGATGACCATTATAAATTACAATAGTAATTTCATATATTCGTAATTCAAAAAAGACACTATGTTTCAAAAAATAAATAAATCAGCTGCAGAAAATGCATCAATTAATTTAATTGGAAGCGGTACTGCAATAATTGGAGATATAAATTCTAATGGAGATATTCGAATTGATGGTACTTTAAAAGGAAACATTTCTATTTCCGGAAAACTAGTTGTGGGTGCATCGGGGAACATTGAAGGAAATATTAATTGCCAAAACGCTGATGTTTCTGGGGAAATTCAAGGAAAAGTAAATGTTAGCGAATTATTGTCGTTAAAGGCAAGTGCCAAATTATTTGGAGATATTGTTGCCGGAAAATTAGCAATTGAGCCTAGTGCAACATTTGCAGGAACTTGCAGCATGGGCGCTGTAGTAAAAAATATGTCAAATGCCAAAGAACCTCAAGGAGAAAGCGCCAGTAAAACCGCTTAATGCCTACGCAAAATATAGTTCATTAGGTATGCAAATGGCTTTAATTATTGGAGGAGGTTGTTATGGTGGCTACAAACTAGATGAGTATTTTAAAACTGTTACACCAATTTTTACAATTATTTTAAGTCTATTATCAATTGGTCTGGCAATGTATGTTGTTTTAAAAGATTTGATTAAACCGGGTAAATAATTTTTAAATGAACTCAAAAAACAAATACTACTTCCAATTTATTTTAGTTTGTATCGGAGTTACAATGCTATCTTATGGGTTGAGCCAAATTCCAATAATTTATTTAAATACAAACCACTTTTGGATTCCCACCGTTTTTTTTGCAATTACTACCATAGCCTCAAATAGTTTAGTTACAAGTGGCGATAAAGATTCTAAAGAATTTGTATTTAAAACGCTTGCTCTAAGCATGGCTCGTTTATTACTATGTATGATTTTTGTTTTTATTTATTCATTAATTAATAAGCCCCAAGCATTAGCATTTTCATGCCATTTTATGATTCAGTACATTGCCTTTACCATTTTTGAAATGGCTTTTTTGTTGAAATATATTAAACGTTCTGACTAAAGCTTTTTTATCGATTCCTTTATTTTAGCTGCGTCTCTAATTGAAAAAAATCTTACGCAGTAGCATTGTTTACTTTAACGTAAGTTGATTTTAATAAACTGGCTATACCACATGACAATTAAAAAGCAATAATTTAATTAAGTTAAATAAATAATGAGTTTTTGTCTTTTATTTATATTGATTTTTTATATAAAAACTTTATATTTGGTGATATGGAATTTTCCGCAGGTCAAATAGCAGCCTTATTAGGTGGAACAGTAGAAGGAGATGAAAATGTTATGGTTTCTAATCTTTCAAAAATTGAAGAGGGAGTAGTAGGTACTTTGTCTTTTTTGGCAAACCCAAAATACACAAATTACATTTACGATACTAATGCAAGTATTGTCATAGTCAATAATTCTCTAGAACTTGAAAAACCAATAAAATCTAACTGTACATTGATTAGAGTGGAAGATTCCTACGCAAGCTTCGCTACTTTATTAGAAATGTATAATCAATTTAAAGGAAATAAAAGTGGAATTGAACAACCTTCTTTTATAAGCGATAAGTCGGTATATGGCACTGATTGTTATATTGGTGCTTTTGCCTATGTTGGCCAAAATGTAAAAATCGGCAACAACGCTAAAATTTATCCGCATGTTTATATTGGTGATAATTGCACTATCGGTGATGATACAACATTATTTTCAGGAGTAAAAGTTTACCATGAATGTATAATTGGAAACAATGTTACAATTCATGCAAATACAGTTATTGGAAGTGATGGATTTGGATTTGCGCCTCAAGATGGAAAAGAATTTGCAAAAGTTCCTCAAATTGGCAATGTGGTAATTGAGGATAATATTGAAATTGGCTCTAATTGTTCAATTGATAGGGCAACCTTAGGTTCTACAATTTTGCGAAAAGGAGTAAAATTAGATAACCTAGTGCAAATTGCTCATAATGTTGAAGTGGGCGAAAACACGGTCATTGCAGGACTATCAGGCGTTGCTGGTTCTACTAAAGTTGGCAAAAATTGTATGATTGCCGCGCAGGTAGGAATTGTTGGTCATATTAAAATTGCCGATGGAGTGAAGATTGCAGGACAAGCTGGTGTTGGATCCTCTATTTTAAAAGAAAATGAAATTGTGCAAGGTTCTCCTTCATTCTCGTTAGGAGATTTTAGAAGAAGTTATGTGCTTTTTAGGAACTTACCTAAATTGAATGATAGAATAAGAGATATTGAAAATAAAGTTGGCAAGTAGGCAATATGACCATGATACAATTTGAAAAAAATAATTAAAACTAAAAACAGACATTAACTAATCATAGAATTAGCTAATTGACTATTTAAAATTATGAGCGATAAACAAAGAACAATTCAAAAAGCAGTTTCCATAACAGGTAAAGGCTTACATACGGGCGCTGCTGTAACATTAACGTTTAATCCCGCTCCAGAAAATCATTGGTTCAAATTTCAAAGAATAGATTTAGAAGGTCATCCAATTATTGATGCAGATTGCGATTTAGTAGTTGATACGTCAAGGGGAACAACGTTAGAAAAAAATGGCGTACGAGTTCACACAACAGAACACGTGTTAGCGGCATTAGTAGGCATGGGAGTTGATAATTGTTTAATACAAGTTACTGGTCCTGAAATGCCAATCATGGATGGAAGTTCATTAAATTTTATTGAAATTTTAGAAACAGCAGGTATTATTGAGCAAGATGCAGAGCGCGATTATTTTGAATTAACAGAAAACTTAACCTACGAAGATCCAATAAAAAAAGTAGAGATGTTAGCTGTTCCGCAAGATGAATTTAGAGTAACCGTGATGGTTGATTATGGTAGCGAAGTTCTTGGAACACAACATGCAAGCATGTATAACATAGGTGAATTTGTTAAAGAAATAGCACCTTGCAGAACATTTGTGTTTTTGCGAGAATTAGAAGCGTTATTAGCACATAACCTCATAAAAGGTGGTGATATGGATAATGCCATTGTATTAGTAGATAGTGATTTGCCTGAAGAAAAATTAAATCATTTACGCACCGTATTTAATAAACCCGATGTTGAGGTAAAGGGTCGAGGAGTATTAAATAATACAAAGCTCCGATTTTTTAATGAACCAGCTCGCCATAAGTTATTGGATATCGTTGGGGATTTAGCGTTAGTTGGAAGACCTTTAAAAATACACGTTTTAGCTGCTCTGCCAGGTCACGCGGGAAATGTAGCGTTTGCTAAAAAAATAAAAGCGTTAGCGAAAACGCAAAAAATAGAAAAGGATTACCCAAAAGTTGATTTAACTAAAGCGCCATTATTAAATACAGTTGAAATCATGAAGTTGTTGCCACACAGACAACCGATGTTATTAATTGATAAAATCATGGAGCTATCATTGGAACACGTAATTGGTGTAAAAAACGTGACAATGAACGAAGATATTTTCAAAGGTCATTTTCCAGGAAATCCAGTATTTCCAGGTGTATATTTAATTGAAGCCATGGCTCAATGTGGCGGCGTTTTAGTTTTAAAAACTGTCCCTGATCCTGAAAATTACTTGACTTTTTTTATAAAAATTGATGGAGTGAAATTTAGACAACAAGTGGTGCCTGGAGATACTGTTGTGTTTAGTTTGCGCTTGGTTACACCAATTCGTCGTGGTATTTGCCACATGAAAGGAGTAGCATATGTAAATAATAAACCCGTAATGGAAGGCGAAATGATGGCGCAGATAATTAAAGTTAAAGGCACCGAAGTAAAAAGTCCTGAAGTTCAATTAGCATAAAAGTTTAATTTTTTTGTTTATTATTTCTCGAACTTGATTCAAAATAAACACTACTAATAAAATATTGAAATTATGATTTCACCACTCGCAAACGTTAGTTCAAAGGCTCAAATTGGAAATAACGTAACAATAGAAGCATTTGCTACAGTTTATGATGATGTGGTTATTGGCGATAACACACACATTCATCCTAATGCCATAATTTATCCTGATACAGTTATTGGCAACGATTGTCAAATTTTTCCAGGGGCTTTAATTGGCATTGTTTCTCAGGATTTAAAATACAAGGGCGAAAAAGCAAAAACTACTGTTGGTAATAATACAATTATCAGAGAGTATGCAACTATTCATAAAGGAACTGCAGATAGAATGCTGACTGCTGTTGGCGATAATTGTTTAATTATGGCTTATGCCCACGTGGCACACGATTGCCTCATTGGAAACAATGTTATTTTAGCTAATTATGTTGGCTTGGCAGGACATATTACTATTGAAGATTTTGTTATTATAGAAGGGTATGCAGCCATCCAACAATTTATTACTATTGGTGCGCATAGTTTTTTAGCGGGTGCATCAAAAGTTCGAAAAAATGTTCCTCCATTTATTCGTGTTGCACGCGATCCATTGCAATACATTGGTGTAAATACAGTTGGTTTATCTCGCAGAGGTTTTGATAAAGAAGTCATAAATCAAATTGAGGATATTTATCGATTATTGTTTGTTCGTGGACATAATGTAACTAATGCTTTAGAATTAATTGAACAAGAAATACCTGCTTCAAATATAAAGACTCAAATTATGGACTTTGTAAGAAACTCGAAAGATGGTATTGTAAAAGGAATATAAATTAGTCAATTTGGTTATGAGCAATTTGATAAATAGTGTCAGCAATAAAACTCACTATTTTTGTGTGCTTGCAAAAAAGCGTGAGATGCAAGGCATTTTTATAGCCTTTAAAATAGGATTTTGCATTTCGCAAATGACTGTTTTCAAGGCAAAAATAACGACGCAGATGGCGTTTTCTTGCAAGCACTAAATAGTTTAAAATTTACTACTCATAATTAATAATTCATCACTAAAAATGTCAAGGATACTTACAGGAATACAAAGTACAAACATCCCTCATTTAGGGAATATTTTAGGCGCGGTATTACCTGCTATTGAATTAAGCAAACAACCTGGCAACGAATCACTTTTTTTTATTGCGGATTTACATTCATTAACAACACAAAAAGATGCAAGTCAAAGAGTAAATAGTGTAAACTCAGTTGCAGCAACTTGGTTAGCTTTTGATTTTGATACAGAAAAAAACATGCTGTATCGTCAAAGTCGCATACCCGAGGTTTGCGAATTAACCTGGTACTTAAGTTGTTTTACGCCTTTCCCCATGTTAGCTAATGCGCATTCGTTTAAAGATAAATCTGAAAGATTAAGCGATGTTTATGCAGGACTATTTACATATCCAGTTTTAATGGCCGCTGATATTATTTTATATGATGCCGAATTTGTGCCGGTTGGAAAAGATCAAGTTCAACATATTGAAATTACAAGAGACATTGCCTCTAAATTTAACGCACAATACAAGCAAGATATATTTGTAATACCTCAGGCAAAAGTTGATGAAAACATGATGCTTGTTCCCGGCACTGATGGACAAAAAATGAGCAAATCCTATAACAATTTTATTAATATATTTTTACCTGAAAAGGAATTATTAAAATCGGTAAAAACCATTGTAACCGATGCAACGCCTCTTGAGGAGCCAAAAAATCCAGACACCTGTAATGTTTTTAAATTATTTTCGTTATTAGCTGATGCTAATCAAATTTCTGAAATGCGCGATAATTATGTAAAAGGTGGATATGGTTATGGGCATTCAAAAATGGCTTTATATGAGTTAATTTTAGCTAAGTTTGAAAGACCAAGAAATCGTTATAACGAACTTATGAGTAATACCGATTTGTTGGAAAGTGAATTACAAAAAGGTGAAATTAAAGCCAGGAAATTGGCTCAACAAAAATTAAATCAGGTTAGATCTGTTTTAGGATTTTAGTTTAATTAAAGCAAATTTATTTACGTTATCTGGCGTTAAATAGCCAACCACTTGGGTCTGTAGTTTTTTGACCTTTCCAAATTTGAAGGTTCATACTTGTTTTCCCATCTTCTTCTAAAATAGTGCCAATGGCTTGTTTAATAGTTACTTTAGCGCCTTGTTTTACAAACACCTCGCCAATATTACTGTAAACGCTGAGGTACTCGCCGTGTCTTATAATAATCAATTTACCACCTGTTGGCGATATGGCTATGCTTGTTACCTCCCCGGCAAAAACAGAACGCGCTTGAGACCCTTTATTCGTGCAAATTTCTACACCATTGTTATTCATCATAAAGCCTTTTATTGCAGGATGCTCGTATTCGCCATAAGGCTGACAAATAACACCTTTTACAACTGGCCACGGCAATTTACCTCTGCTGCTAGAAAAATCTGCACCAACAGCTTCTGCTTCAGCGGTTAATTCGGGTGCGGTTGCCTTTGTTTCTGTTTTAGTTTTAGAAGCTTTAATTTTAGTTTTATTTTTTTCTGATTTTTCTGCCTTTGCAAGTTTTTCAGCTGCAATTCTGTTCGACTCCTCTAGTTTTCTTCTTATCTCTGCTTCAATTAAACGCTTGATGGCAATTTGCAAATTTTCCGCATCACGTTTCTTCTTTTCTAATTCCTGTTTCAGTTCTTTTTCTTGCTGCTGTAATTCACTTAACACAATTTCTTGCTGCTGCTTTTCGCCATCTAATTGAGTTTTTTCATTTTTTTCATTTCCCAACAATACATTTTTTTGATGTCTTTGATCCTGTAATACATTTAATTTATTTGTCAAAATTAATTGTGTGGCTGTAATTTCATCTGCTTGTTTTTTTCTAAAAGTAGCATATTGCTGAAAATATTTTATTCGCATGTAGGCCTGATTAAAATTACCAGAAGAAAATAAAAACATTATTTTAGTGTACGAATCTTGATTCCGTTGCGCAAAATAAATCATCTTAGCGTATTCCGTTTTTAATTTTTCTAAGCTTGCTTTTAGCGCGTTTACTTGATTAGTATTATCAATAATTACAGAGTTTAATTGCGATAATTCACTATTAATGGTATTAATTAATTCCTCTCGCACTTTTATTTTTGTATTAATAACTACAATGGTATTAATTTGCGATTTTTTACTTGCCTTTGTTTGGCTCAATTGCGAATTAAGTTGCTTGATATCATCATTCAACTTATTTTTTTTGCTTAGTAAATCTTTTTGCGAAGGTTGAGGTTTTGTTTGCGCTAATAAACAAGTTGATACAATACTACATAAGAAAATAACGCATAAGTAAACGCTAATTTTATTCTTTTTTGATTGGTATAGGATCATAGTTTTTTGGGATATTCAGCGTTAGTTTTTGTGGCTGATTAATCTCCATGCGAACATAGTTAATTTTAAGGTCTATTTTCTTCTCTGCCTTTATCTCAATATTAACAAGGTGCGGTGCAAAAATAGAATCTGACACATGAAATTTTTCATATTTTGCATGAAAACTTCTGTTAGTAGCCACATCTTCAAAATCATTATTAATTATTTTATAATTTTCCGGATCTAGGCGCATCATTTGTAAAGATCGTTTTAATGAATCTTGCCCATTGCTAATTCGACGCAACTTGCGTTTACGCTCAGTACTTAGCAGATAGTTACAGTTGTCTCTATCAATCACCGGTTTCATTTTGCTGTCATCATCATCAAAATCTGCACTATTACCAATTAGTGCGGCTTGTATTAAATCAAAATCTAAATCAGCATTTAATAATTGGTTGATATAATTAAAATCACCTTTAAAATATTGTTTTTTAACATATACAACCATTTTTACCGAATCTCTCGTAATTAATAATTTTGCAATATCAATCAATCCAATGGCTTGGATCGAAATCCACATAGCACTATCTCGTTTTGCTTTTACTCTGATATCTAATTTATGATCTTCGCCATCAATTAAAACTTCTACATCTGCTTTTGCATAAATCCACTCATATTTTAATTCGTTCTCCTTAATATGTCGTGATAAAGTTTTAGCAGTTTTAAAAGATAAACGACATTTACCAAGTGTATCTTGCACAGAAATGACAGCAGTTTGTTGCGCATGTTTTTTTGATTTGCATGACAAACCAAAAAATAGCATACTGCAAATGCAAATGAATGGCAAAGAAATATATATTTTTTTAATCATTTAATTTCTTTTCTGCTATTTTCTTTTCTAAAAACTCAGTTCCTTGACCAGCAATTTGGGCTTCTTTCCATTTACTAAGTGCCTCTTCTTTCTTATCTAATTTATACAAAACATCACCATAGTGTTCTACTATTACTGCATTTTTATTGCCCATATTTGATGCTTTTGCAAGCCAAATTTCAGCGTCCTTATATTTACCAAGTTGGTATAATATCCAACCATATGTGTCAATGTATGATCTATTATTTGGAGATAGTTCGTTACTGCGTCTCGAAAATTTTTCGGCCTTTTCTAATTTATCTTTTCTTAAGGATAAATAATAGGCGTAGTTATTTAATATAGATGAATTATCGGGTTCAACTTTTAAAGCATCTTCAAAAGCTTTATCAGATTTTTCATATGCTTTTGAATAATTGTAAGCTTCGCCCAAATTAGAATAAAACTGAGTTAAAAGTGGGTTATTTTCAATCACAAACTCTAAACCATCATTTAAGGATTGAATGGCTTTTGTGTAATTTTTGAGAGTCATATTTGAAATCCCATTAAAAAAGTAGGGTAAGGATTGATTTGGAAACAAATCCATAGATTCATTGCTGTGCGATTCTAATGAAACATATTCCCCTAATTCCGATTCTACAATCATTAATTGATTCCATATAGCAAAATTATTTTTGTCAAGTTTTGCTGCAATTTCATATTCACTTTGCGCTTCCTTAAGTTTTTTTTCTCGCAATAAAAAATCTCCACAAATACTATGAATATCTGCTGAATTTCCATGTAATTTTAAAGCAATTTCACAAAGCTCTTCAGCTTGCTTTTTATAACTATCATTAGCTTCTGATAACTCATAGTATGAAATTAAAATTTTAGCTTTAGCTTCTGCTTCCAAATCAGGGCTTAGCATAGCAATTTTTATCTCCTTATTAAATTGTTCTACATCGTTTTGAGATTTGTAATAATCGGCTAGTGCCAAATGAACAAATGGATTTATAGAATCAATTTTTAAAATTTGCTGGTAAGTTGTCATTGCTTTATCATTTTGATGCAGCTCTAAATAAAACTCTGCTAAAAAAGTGTAGTACCTTGCTTCAGTTGGATTTGATTCAATCAACTTTTTAAATTCAAGTTCTACTTCATTATTTTTTTTAAGTTGTTTGAGTAATTTTATTTTATTTAATGTAAAAGTTTCATTTTGTCCAAATTTAGTTTCTAGCTCGTCATAGGTTTTATAGGATTTTTCATAATTTCCGCAATACATATATTCGGCAGCTAATCCTTCGTAAAATTCGGCACGATTTGGATAGTTTTTAATTAGGTTTGAATAAACAGAAGCTGCTTGCTCAAACAATCGCTTATTATGAAGGCATTCAATAAACAAAAGTTGATACCATTCGTTTTGCGGTTCTGCTTGGGCACATTCTCTTCCAAATTTTAATGCTTGGTCATACAATCCATTGTACCTATAAATATTAGCTAACTCGTATTTAACAGCAGCAGAGGATGGGTTAATCTTTAAACAATCTTTAAATTTATTTTCCGCAAGCTCAATATTACCCTTCATGCGCTCCTTACATCCCTCAATAAAATTATAAGAAAAATTAAGTTGTTGCTCTTCTGTAATAGTAGCGGCACTATTTTTTTTACTAACAGATTTTGCGCTTTGTTTGCTTGATTTACAAGAACTAATAACAACTACGATGCATAGAAGTAATATTGATAAAATATATTTTTTTGACTTCAATTTTTTCTTACATCAATTACTTGAAATGTGGATTAACATTTTAAAAAGTTAGTTATTAAAAAGTAATAGTTGTAAAATCACTTATACTCAAATTCAAAGATCTCCCTTTAACTTCAGCGCCTTCACCAATCATACTATTTTCTATAATGGCATGACTTAATTTTGTGCTTGCTTGAATAATACTATTTTTTACAACAGCATCATTAATCACGCTATTTGCTCCGATGGAAACATGAGGCCCAATAATAGAATTTTTAATAACCACATTATTTCCTATAAAACACGGCTCTAAAATTATACTATTTTCTGTGCTAATATTTACTCCTTTCAATTCAGTAGTTTCTCTATCAAATTCCAACACACGTTGATTGGTATACACAGTGGCATCTTTATTTCCGCAATCAAGCCATTCGGTAACTTTGCCAGGAGTAAATGCAATGCCTTTTTGCTTCATGTTTTCAAGCGCATTGGTTAACTGATACTCTCCTTTTTCGGTAACATTGTTATCCAATAGGTATTGTAATTCTTTTTTCAGATTGTCGCCGTCTTTAAAATAATAAATTCCAATTATGGCAAGATTACTTACAGGAGTTTGAGGTTTTTCAATAAAATCAGTTATTACACCAGCATCATTTAATTTTACAACACCAAACTGCCTTGGATCCTCAATGCTTTGAACCCATATAACACCTTCCTGGTTTGTATCCATTACAAAATCTGCTTTAAATAAGGTATCTGCAAATGCTACAACCGTTTTACCCGCAATAGATTCTTTTGCACACATAATAGCGTGAGCAGTTCCTAAGGCTTTTTCTTGATAACAAATGGTTCCTTTTGCTCCTTGACTTTCAGCAATTTTAATTAAATTATCTTCAACTTCTTTTCCAAAATCAGAACCAATTACAAAGGCAATTTCATCAACTTTTTCGCCACAAACTTTGGTAATATCTTCTACGAGACGCTGAATTATTGGTTTTCCTGCAACATTGATTAATGGTTTTGGAACAGTTAATGTATGCGGCCGCATACGCTTTCCTTTGCCTGCCATTGGAATAATAATCTTCATAAATCTATTTTAATTCTGTGATAACTAGAAACAAATATAATATTAAAAAATTGAGATTTTATCAAATTTTTGTTGCGCGTGTCGTTAAAATAATAGAAATAAAAAGTAATTATAACTTACTTTTTTTAAAACAGCTTTCACTTAAATAAGTATAAAATGGCAAGCAAAAAAATATCTAATTATAAACAACCTGTTCTTCCTCCATCAACTGGCAAGTTAATGCCATTAATGTAAGATGCTGCTGGAGAAGCCAAAAAGGCAACAGCGTTTGCAATTTCAGATGCTTCTGCAAAACGTCCCATTGGTATCTCTGAAATCATTTCATTTGTAACTGATTCAAGAGCGTGGCCAGTTTTTGAAGATTTATTTTCGATAATTGTTTTTAAACGAATGGTGGAAGTTGCGCCAGGTAGCACATTATTAACGGTGATATTATATTTACCTAATTCTCCAGCTAGAGTTTTAGCCCAGTTAGCTACAGCAGCTCTGATCGTATTTGAAACACCTAAATTTGCTAACGGTTGTTTTACTGATGTTGAAATAATATTGATAATTCGTCCGTACTTAGCATTCTTCATTCCATCTATACAAGCTTGCGCTAGAATATGATTACAAATTAAATGATTGTTAAATGCTGATAAAAACTCTTCGCCTTTCGCTAAATGAATGGGTCCAGCTGCAGGACCACCAGTATTATTTACCAATATATGAACGATTGGTTGACGCTGCAAATAGGCATCTACTATTTGTTTTAATTCAATTGGCTTACTAAAATCTACACATAAGTAAGAGTGAAGTTGACCAGCAGTTGTGCTTAATTGCAATTTAGTTTCTTTTAACGCTTCTTCATTACGAGCAATTAACGTAACGCTTGCACCTAAGTTTGCTAATTCTATAGCGATAGCTTTACCAATTCCTTGCGTGCTACCACATACTATTGCTTGTTTATTTTTTAAATCTAAATTCATACAATGTGATTATTAAAACCCGAAGATACAAATACTTATCCTAAATAAAAGACTGCAATTATTATATCTATTCTGCTTTATCTAAAACTCGATTACTATTTACCAACCTGCTATTTCCCACTTTCCTTGCGAACGCATCACTTGTTCAATAATATCTCTAGCACAACCTTCACCACCATTTCTATTTGAAATATAAATTGATATTTCTTTTATTTCGTGCGCTGAATTATTAGGGCATGAAGCTATCCCAACCCTATGCATCACTTCATAATCAGGCAAATCATCGCCCATGTATAAAATTTCTTCTTCGTTTAAATTGTGTTCGTTTATATAATCTTTGTAGCATTGCAATTTATCGTGTTGTGATAAAAATACATCAGCAATTCCTAAAGCATGTAACGCTTTTTTTACAACCTGACTATTTCCTCCTGTTATAATGGCAACTCGGTATCCTTTTTTAACGGCTAATTGTAAAGCATAGCCATCTTTAGAATTCATATTTCGAACAAATTCTCCATTCTCCATTAAAAATACTTGACCATTTGTTAATACACCATCCACATCAAAGAGTAAAGTTTTAATGCGCGTTAATTTTCGTTTGAAGTTTTCCATGAATTAATTTGAATTTATTATTTAGATTTTTGTTGAGATTCAATTAAATCAGAAAGTGTTTTGTAAACTTTAGTTAATTGCTTATCTGATTTTAATATAGCTAAATGCTTTTTCATAACCTTTGTATCGTTGCGCATTGCGGGGCCTGTTTGCGATTTTAACGGATGATTATCTTTTAATTTCTCGAACGATTGTAACATGATGGGTACTAAAAGTTCAGTGTCTTTTTTACTTAGATTTTTTTCAATGATTTCATAAGCTGTAGCATACATTGCATTGGTAAAGTTACAAGCAAAAACTGCTGCTAAATGAATTTGCAATCTATTTTTGGATGTGACAACTTTTACTTTTTGGGAAATTGAATCAGCTATTTTCTTAATTTTTGCTAAGGTTTGTTTTGAATTTGCTTCAATCAATAAAGGAGTTTTTTTCCAATCGATAATGGCTTTCTGAAAAAAAGTTTGTAATGGATAATATACCCCTATTGATTCAGATGCTTGCATTAATGTTTTCATTTCAACACTGCCTGAGGTATGAACAACTATGCCCTTTAATTTTAAGAGAGTTAAATTTTTTACTACTTCAACTATTGAATCATCTTTAACAGCTATAATGTATATATCAGCATTTGTATTAATGGCATTATATGATGTTGCTAAATTAATGGCAAAATGTTGTGCATAACGTTTAGCTTCTTTAGTATTTTGGTGATTAAAAACTTGAAGTAATGTTATATTTTGATGTTCCTTAAATGAATCTGCAATATGATAGGCAACATTGCCTGTTCCAATAATGACTATGTTAATAGAGTTGCTCAAAAGATTATACTATAAATTAGCAACCACCTTATTTACGCGGCGTCTTTCTAAAATTGCAACGACAGTGCCAATAACCATAATTAAACAACCAAGCCACAACACATTTATAAATGGAAACATATAAGCTTCTAGTACTATAAACTCTTTAGTATTAGTAACCTTTTCGCTCATTTGAATTTCAATACTTCCTTCATTTGGATTTATTTTCCAAAAAATAAATTTCAATCCAAGCTCGTTTAGTTCAAACTCATCTGGCAATACCATATTATTTTTTAAAATATATTTAGGCGTAGCTCTATAAACTTTCCCAGTAATATCGGTTGCTTTTAAAACTGCTGTTACGATTAATAAACTGTCATTTTTTGAATACTCAGTTTCACTTAAGTTAGTTGTAATGCTGTCAATCTTTATAATCGAATTATCTGCAAAAATAGTATCGTGCATGTGCCCAACAAAGTTAGTTGGCTCTTTATAAGCATCTTTTGGAGTTGCTTTTGTGTCGCTTACAATGCCATACGTAATATGTGAATAAATATCGTTACTTAAAAAATGTTTTGTGTCAGGGTGAGAAGAAATCCCCATTAATGGATTGTCTTCTAATCTTGGGCTTAGTTCAAAAGCCTTTACTAATTTTCCGCTTGCGTCTTTAGTAAAATAATCCATGTTAAAAAATACATCAATTCCTTTGCGCTCTTTTCCTTTGTAGGTTACCAAATAATTACCTATTGGCAACGTATCGCCTATGGTAAGAACTAAACTTTTTTGAGCATTAAAATCATTACCTAAACTGGCAACATTTTTTTGAGACGTATTTTTTGAAATAGTTTGTTTTTTAGAAGTTGAAATTAATGATCCTAATAAAATTAAAGCAAAGCCAATATGCGCAATGGATGATCCTGCATGGCGAGTTTTACCTTTTAAAATACGAATCCAGTAATCTAAATTACAAAACACGGCAAATAATGCAGCTATAAATAACAAGGCATATGAAATTAAATTCCATTTATCAATGGCACTTGCAATGGAATAATCTTTTAAAAAATATAAAGGAATAGCTGCTGAAAGTCCAAATATAAAAGCTAATAAAGCTGACAAGCTAATATGCTTTATAAACTGTTTTGGGTCTGTTTTTTTATATTTAAAATACTGAGTAACTGCCACTAACATTAATGCAATAAATGCAAAAGGCACCATCCACAAATTATAATCTGCCACTTTAATGGGGGCTTTTTCTAAGTGAAATAATTTATTCATTACCGGAATAGATGTAAAGTAGGTAATTACTAATGCAGATAACAAAAATACCAGGGAGCCCACAAACATCCAAAATTCTCGCGAATACAAGCTTTCTTCATCTTCTTCTTTTGGGAAGAATTTTATGTAAGAATAAATCGTCAGAATAAAACTTATGCTTAACCAAGTCAGTAAAATATAAATTTTATATCCAAACGAAATACCAACATACAACATTAAAAAAGATATCATTAAATAAGACACTCGAATTAATTTATCGTGTATTAATAACACGACACAAATAAAAACAAAGGTCAATACATAAATTACTAATTGACCCTGCATTCCTAAATCTGTAAATGCATGCACAGAGCTGTTGCCTAAAATACCGCTTCGGGTTAAAAATGTGGAATAAAGTACTAATAAAAAAGACGCAATAGCCATTAAGTGAGTCATGAACAACGAGCCACCTTTATTTTTATTAATGATCATAACATGACCCGCACCTACCATCACTAACCAAGGAACTAAGGACGAATTTTCAACAGGATCCCATGCCCAAAAACCACCAAAACTCAATGCTTCATAAGCCCAGGCGCCACCCATTAAAATACCGGTACCTAAAATCATGATACTAAAAAACGTCCAGGTTAGAGCTGGTTTTTGCCAAGAAGTAAAATCACGTTTCCACAAACCGGCTATTGCAAAAACAAAAGGTACTAACGTTGAAGAAAATCCTAAAAACAAGGTTGGCGGGTGAATAGTCATCCAATAATTCATTAGCAATGGATTTAGGCCTCTTCCATCAATCTTATTTAAATAATTTTCTATTTGCAAAAAAGGTAAGTTCGAAAACTGCGGATTTTCTCTTAATAAAAGAAAAGGGTTAGATCCCAATTTATAATCACCAATAAAAATGCCTAAAAGCATACTTGCGATAAACACTTGCACTAAAGCAAAAATTGCCATGGTTGGTGCTTGCCACTTTGCATCAATTGTTTTACGTAAAATATTTCCTAATACTGTATTCCAAAATGCCCATAATAAAAAACTACCCTCTTGTCCTTCCCAAAAACAAGACATAATATACTGCATAGGCATTTGGTTATTACTATGCTGATATACATACGAGTACTCGTAATAATGATTAAACAGCATAAAGAACAAGGTTGCCGCGATACCAATAATTGAAATAGTGTGAATTATAAAACTATAATTCGCAATTTTTTTCCATTCAGAATTTAAGCCATCTTTTGAAGAAAAATAATAACTAAAAGCAGCGAGAAGTGCTGCTACTAATGATAAAACAACAAAGCCGTTTCCAACTTGGCCTACCCAAAGACGTTCTGCAATATTTACTGTAGTAGTATCCAATGATGTGAAATTAAAGGGTTGAGATTGTATTAAACTTGAGGTTTTCCGTCGTTATATTTGCTTGGGCATTTCATTAAAATTTCATTGGCATGAAACTCATCTCCTTGCATTTTTCCAATCAACACAATTTGTTCAGACTTTGCAAAATCCTGAGGAACGCTTTTGTGTAAAACTACTTTTTTCTCAAGTCCTTTGTTATCTAACATCATAAACGAACATTCGTCTGCATTAATTTTTGGCTCATAATAAACGGGTATTGTTTTATTTAGCTTTCCAACTACATGATACTCTGTATCTGGATTAGCCGCTGCTTCTGTAAAATCAGAATAAGAAGCGCTGCTTTGAAGAGAAGTAAAAATAACACCAATTGCCACAGCAATAACTACTATTCCTAATATGTGAATTTTTTTCATGCGATTGTTCTAATTTTTATTTTCCAACTTTTTTATTTTCATATCGATGTAAATCAAATATACAATCAAGCATATAAAGATGATTGATATAACCGTTATTACAACATAAATTTTCCCTTCACTTCTAAAAGTGTCAGCCATTTGAGGTGCTGCAACAGATTGTGCTTTTCCTAAAAAAGGGAATAACAAACTTATAACAAATAAGATGATTTTATTGTTCATTTTTTTCATGATTTAAAATGGCTATACGTTTTTTTACATCTAAAATCCACAGACTTAGTAATATCCAACCAATAACTGCTGGATAAAAAACCATCCGCATGTTACTATCTAAATCATATTTTCCAAAGGCAGGGTTGCCACCGTTTCCAGGATGTAAAGAATCTGTTAAACGTGGTAAAATCATAATGAATACAAACATCATGACAAAGGCAAATATATTATAAACAGCGGCAATGCGAGCACGTTTTTGTTCATCAGGAATCGAACTTCTTAAAATAAAATATGCTAAATAAATTAATACTGCTATGGCAACTCCATTTAATTTTGGGTCTTGAAAAGTCCACCAAGTTCCCCAAGTAAATTTAGCCCACATACAACCAGTTAGTAATCCTGGCAATGCAAAAAACAAACCTGTTTGAGCGGCCTGATCGCTTATAATATCTGAATGTAAATCGTTTTTTGATAAATGCTTAATGGCAAAAACTACTGAATAACCCATTTGAAATAACATAGCAAACCAAATTGGCACATGATAATAAACATTGCGAATAGTTTCATTTAAAATATCTAAATGAGGAACAGGATTAATTAGTCCCCAAATAATGGAGTAGAGGATTATAATTGCACTAGCTATTTTCCACCATTTAATCATATATTATTCTTTCCAAAGGTAATTAAATAATAGTGTTGCCAATGCTACTACAACAAAATTTAGCATAATTAAAATCAATAAATATTTATAGCTAACGCTCCATGCCAAACCATCAATAGCATGTTTACTTAGTTTAACAGAAACCAATAATAATGGCATTAAAACCGGAAAACTTAAAATAGCCATTAAACTTATATTATTGTTAGCTTTTGAGGCGATGGCGCTCATTAAACTTAAAACACCCGAAAACGCTGAGGAACTAAAAATAAGTGCTAATAAAAACATTCCCATATCTTGAACCATACTGCCAACAAACCACGAATAAAAGAAAAAAGTTAACAGACTTAACACGGACATTAACAGCATATTATAAATGATTTTACTTAAAATAAATTGTCGGGGATTGTAATATAAATAATTAAATAAGCCTTTGCCTTTAGTTTCCTGCATAAAACTTTTAGAGGAAACATTAACTGCGATAAACATAAAAATGATCCAAAAAAGGGCATTCCAAACGGTTGGATGGATAATTTTTTTAAAGCATAATGCAGAAATGAAAACTGTAGCAACTATATAAACAAGAATTCCGGCAAGTGTTGACTTTTGCCGGAATTCTAAAAGAAATTCTTTTTTAATAAGTTGAGATAATAGTTGCATGTTCATTGAGGTGCAAATTTACACTCAATAAGTTGAAATCCCAATTTTAATGAATTATTTGAAAGTATCCTTTATACGTATTTGGCGTAGCTTTTGGAACACTTAAAATAAAGAAATAAGTGCCATCAACATAGCTGCCTCCATTCCAATCGTTCTTGTAATTATCTATTTCAATTAATTTTTTGCCCCAACGGTTAAAAATGGACAAATTATTAGTACCTAACAGCTCTAAATTCTTAAACTTCAAAAATTCGTTAGCGTTATCCCCATTTGGTGTAATAACATTTGGAACTTCAATTATTGCATCAACAACATAATTGGCTGTGTAACTATTTACGCAGCCATTTGAACCAGTGACAGTTAGCACCACTGGAAATATACCAGCTGCTGTGTAAGCATAATCAACCGGATTTCCACTTGCTGAATTTCCATCACCAAAAGTCCAAATAGAACTTGTTATGGAGCCAGTTAAAATGGTTGACGTGCTTGTAAAATTAATTAAGATAGTTGGCGTTACTGGTGATGGCGGAGTTGACGTAAAATTTGCAACCGGCACTACATCATTAATAATAGTGATTGTATTTGTTGCAATACATCCTTGAGCGTCAGTAAATGATATTACTACATCACCCGCCGAACACATAATAGTTGAATCAGTGGTGTTTGCAACATCGTTTGACCATGTATATGCAAATGGAGTAAAAGATGAGGATCCAACTGCTGTAATTTCTGAACATTCATTTGGACAAATTAGTAAATCAGGGGATGATAGCGTTACTGCAGGCGAAGACATTATTGCAGCAACAGTAGTAGAGCCAACACAGAAATTAGCATCAGTTACCAAAACAGAATAAATACCTTGATTAGCGGTGGTTGCAGTGGCAGCTGCTCCTAAAACAGAAGGTGTCCATGCGTAGGAATAGTTTGGTGTACCACTATTTACTGTTGGACTTAATGTTGCATTTGAGCCAACGCAAAAAATAACAGGGCTAGCCATTGTAATTGTAGGATTTGCAGCGGTAACAACTGAGCAAGAGTTAGAGATAGCACTTACACAACCAGTTGCGTTATTTGTTACCTGAAGTGTTAATACAGTAGCAGTAGAAATTGTTATCGAACTAGCATTTAATCCGGTACTCCACGTATAAGTATAGGCACCTGTGGGCGAGATTGAAACCGCCGCTACTGTGGCGTTTGAACCAGAACACATTCCAACATTAGTGGGAATAACCAAGGTGGGTGTTGGATTGATATTAACATTAATAGTTTTAGTAGCGATGCAGCTATTTGCATCAACAGTTACGGTATAAACACCACTAGTATTAACCATAGTTGATTGGGTACTTGCGCCGTTTGACCAACTATAACTTGTTGCCCCTGAAATAGATGCTGTTAAAGTAGACGTACCAGCACCACAAATTGAAATGGGGTTTGCTGTAATACCAACGGTAGGTGTTGATGTAGAAATTATAAATGTGGTAGAGCCAATACATCCATTTGCATCAGTTACTTTTACCGTGTAAGACTTACCAGCTAATGTACCATTTAAAGAAGCTGTTGCAGTATTAACAGGACCTGGAGTCCAAGTATAATTGGTATATGCAGCCATGCCAACTACAGGTGGAGCCAAGGATAATGTTGTACTAGTTGCAGGTGGGCAATAGTTCAATGGTCCAACAACTACTGGTAAAGGATTAGGAAATACAAATATGGAATCAGCTGATGATTTAAAACAACCAGACTTTTTGACGGTTACAAAATATAATCCTGTTGCAGTAGCAACTGTTGAGCATCCGCTTGCACCATTGCTCCAGTAAACATTATCGTAACTTGCACAACTTGCTACAGTTAATGTTGCACCAGGTGTTGCGCAAACTGTGCCAATTGGCGATGACAGAATAGTTGGTTGTGGCACTGCTAAGTTTTCAATTTTAATAAAATAGGTTGCCGAAGAGGATAAAGGTGGAGTACCATTATCGGTACCTGTAATGATAACTGTATGAACACCAGTAACACTTGGACTTGCAACAACCATCCATGCATAGGTTGTAGTTCCTGCAGAACTTGTAGTTACACCCAATGGCTGAAAACTTCCACCTAATGTTGGAGCGCTTCCATTAATGGTTATTGATTGCGTATTTTCTGGCGCTAAAAAAGTAGTAGTGTAAACTAAGGTATCTCCTAATGCACAAATTCTTATGGTATCTCCGCAAGCAGATCCTCCACCTGATGCATCTTGAATAATAGGAGGTAAATTGTTGTTAGTGCCACAAGTATTAAAAAAGTAGGATTTGTTATCTAAAAAAGAAATTCCATCATTTGCTCCATAAGGACCATCATAACCAAGACCCGCTTGATCAAAACGTCCTATTTGAACAAAATTCAGATTATCACCTTTGTTTACACCAACAGTTGCAGGTATTCCTCCAAATCCTCCCGTTCCCATTGAAGCTGAACCAGTTGTCCATTGCATGTCGCCATAACAAAACGCTATATTATTTCCATTTGGTAAAATAGGATCTGTTCCATCCGTAATAATTAATTGAAAATCATTTATTTTATCTGCCATCGAATTATAATATCCAACATTATTCCATTTAACAATAAATGCTGTTGGCGTTTTTTTATAATAAACTAATCCACTTGCAGGAGCCCGCGTATCAACATCACCCCAAAACGGAGCAACCATTATAGTGTCTAAAGTAGAGGCATTGCCTGCAGGAAAACCACCTGCGCTAAAAGAAAATAATGCGCTATTGAAAGTAATATTTCCGTTATTATTTATAAAACAACTGCTGTAAGTTGATCCATAAAAACAAAAATTAAATCCTAACTGAATTAATGAAGATGAACCATCATCATTTCTATAACTAGGAGGTGTATAACCCGCCATGGGAACTACAGAGAAGGTAGGATCAACAGGAACTAAACATTGACAAGAACCAATGGAGTTAACTTTTGCAGGAAGAAAATTGCTTGAAGAATTAATGGCATTATTTTGCTTAGCTTGCTGTACCTTATTATTTGGCTCATCAATAAATTTGTAAATGGTTTTTGAATTCAA
The DNA here is from genome assembly GCA_044357775.1 of Bacteroidia bacterium. Classification (GTDB taxonomy): domain Bacteria; phylum Bacteroidota; class Bacteroidia; order B-17B0; family Aurantibacillaceae; genus UBA4416. The sequence continues at coordinate 22,780 of JBIKOX010000013.1, forward strand.
TTTACCCGCAGCCTTTAAATTTTCGTAATTTTGAGAAGTTAAAAAAACAGTTTGCGCATTTGCAAACAATAATGAAATTAACAAGACAAACAATAATTTGAACTTTTTCATTTTAAATCGGTTTAATAAATGATATCAAACTTAATGTTAATTAATTATTAATCAAACTCTTATTAAAAAAAAGCTAAATGACAAAGATATACATCATAATAATTATTATTTCGGTTGCTACTATTTTACTTGCTTTTATAAATAAAAAGAGCAATCCAACCTCATCTTTACATCAATTTAAAGCAAAAACTATCGACGGTAATGTCATAGATTTTTCTACTCTTAAAGGAAAAAAAATATTAATAGTTAATACAGCTAGCAAATGTGGTTTTACTCCTCAATACAAGGAATTAGAGGAATTATATGAAAAATATAAAGATAAAAATTTTGTAATTGTAGGCTTTCCTTGCAATCAGTTTGGCAATCAGGAACCTGGAACAAGTTCAGACATTAAAGAATTTTGTACAAGAAATTACGGCGTATCATTTACAATGATGGAAAAAGTGAATGTAAAAGGAAATCAAATTTGTGAAATATATTCATGGCTTACTCAAAAGGATAAAAACGGAGTTACAAATAGCTCGGTAAAGTGGAATTTTCAAAAATATATGATTGACGAAAATGGCTTTTTAGTAGATTATCTATTTTCTTTTAAAAGTCCCAATTGTTCTAAAATTACAAATTGGATAGAGGGTAAATAATTTCTTTGTAAAAGAAGTTAATTGCAAGGAGCTTTGCAGTTTATAAAATTCGTTGAAGATTTCGTTTTAATTTGTTGTGTGACTATTCATTCATTTTTTTGCTTAATAATAGCAAAGTGTTAATTATTTTTGATACTTTCGCAACGGGTAAGTCTTTCACGACCAGCTCCTGTCAAATCCCCCAGGATGGGAACATAGCAAGGGTAGATGGTTGAGCGGTGCGATGAAAGTAGCTTACCCTTTTTTTGTGCCCTAAATTGTGGTATTAGGCAAGTAAATAAAAGATGTAATTATTATTTTTGGGCATGCCCCGCAAAGAGCCAGCGGGTCGCACTTTTCGTTGCAATCTTTTGCAAGAGACAGGCAAAAGGATTTGAACTACAATTGCTCATGCATCGTATTACGAACTTTCCTTTATAAAGGCATCATATATAGTAAAATTATGTTTGAGATCGCTTCGTGCCTCGCGATGACGATAAACCTGCGTGAAGGATTGATGTGGAAATCCTTTTTGTGCCTCCTTTACAAAAAGATTGAAACAGAAAGCCTGACCCGCCAGCTGGCGGGACACGCCCAAAAAATTAAAATCAAACTATAAGTCATAAAAAAACCCTGACTTTTTATATCAGGGCTAATTTTTATTTACTTAAATACAAATTACGTTCGCTGTATATGTTTTGGAAATACTCGTCGTACAAATCATCAATAAAATAAATGGCTTCGCCGGTTGATTTCATTTCAGGCCCTAATTCTTTTTGAATCTCAGGGAATTTCTCATAACTAAATACAGGGATTTTTATGGCATATCCTTTTTTCTTTGGCTGAAAATTAAAGTCTTTTACCTTGGCACCTAGCATTACTTTAGTTGCATAATTTACATAAGGTTCATCGTATGCTTTAGCAATAAAAGGCACAGTACGAGATGCTCTTGGGTTTGCTTCAATAATATAAACTACTTCATCTTTTATGGCAAATTGAATATTTAATAAGCCAACCGTTTTTAGAGCAACGGCAATTGTTTTTGTATGTTGATCTATTTGCTGTAAAACATTTTCAGATAAATCGAACGTTGGAAGCACCGCATAACTATCGCCACTATGAATTCCTGCTGGCTCAATATGTTCCATTACACCAACAATGTAAACATCTTTTCCATCACAAATAGAATCAGATTCAGCTTCAATAGCGTTTTGTAAAAAATGATCTAATAACACCTGATTACCGGGTAAGTCATGTAATAATTTTACCACATGTTGTTCCAATTCTTCTTCGTTAATCACAATTTTCATGCTTTGGCCACCCAACACATAACTAGGACGAACCAATAACGGAAAACCTAATTCTTTAGATAAAGTAATGGCTTCTTCCGCATCCGTAATCACTCCAAATTTTGGATAAGGAATATTATTTTCTTTTAATAGGTTCGAGAATCGACCTCTGTCTTCCGCTAAATCCAATGATTTATAATCAGTTCCAATAATTTTGATTCCGTAACGTTCTAACTTCTCTGCTAATTTTAAAGCGGTCTGTCCGCCTAGCTGAACAATAACACCTTCTGGTTTTTCGTGCAAAATAATATCGTAAATATGCTCCCAGAAAACCGGCTCAAAATATAATTTATCAGCTGTGCTAAAATCTGTACTAACGGTTTCGGGGTTGCAATTAATCATAATGGTTTCATATCCCATTTCTTTAGCTGCTAAAACACCATGCACACAACTGTAATCAAATTCAATACCTTGTCCGATACGGTTTGGACCAGACCCTAAAATGATAACTTTCTTTTTGTCAGTTCTAATACTTTCGTTTTCATCTTCAAAAGTCGAATAATAATAGGGTGTTTTTGCTTCAAACTCGGCAGCACAGGTATCTACCATTTTAAACACACGGTTAATATTAAACTCTTTACGTTTATTATACACTTCACTTTCTAAACAACGCATTAAATGCGCTAATTGCCTGTCGGCATAACCCATTTGTTTTGCTTCGTACAATAAGTCTTTTGAAATATCTTCTAACCTATATTTTGATACTTCGTTCTCTAAGGCAAGCATTTGTTCAATTTGCTCCAAGAACCACATATCAATACGAGTTAATTTTTGAATTGTTTTAATAGAGATCCCCAATTTCATGGCATCATAAATCATAAACAAACGATTCCAACTTGGACGCTCTAAGCCTGCTAACAACTCTGCTTGATTGGTGTTTTCTCTACCATCAGCACCCAAACCGTTACGTTTAATTTCTAAGGATTGACAAGCTTTTTGCAATGCTTCCTGAAAAGAACGACCAATTGCCATTACCTCGCCAACAGATTTCATTTGAAAACCTAATTCACGATTACAGCCTTTAAATTTATCAAAGTTCCAGCGCGGAATTTTTACTATAACGTAATCTAAAGTTGGCTCAAAGTAAGCAGATGTTTGTTTTGTAATTTGATTTTGTAATTCATCTAATGTATAACCAATAGCCAATTTGCTGGCAATTCGAGCAATTGGATAACCGGTAGCTTTACTAGCTAAGGCCGAAGAACGTGATACACGTGGATTAATTTCAATGGCAATGATTTTTTCTTCTTCATCATCACTTACAGCAAACTGTACGTTACAACCACCCGAAAAATTACCAATACTGCGCATCATTTTAATAGCCATGGTGCGCATTTTTTGATACGTACTATCGCTTAGGGTTTGCGCTGGTGCAACCGTAATACTATCTCCAGTATGAACACCCATTGGATCAAAGTTTTCGATAGAACAAATAATGGCTACGTTATCATTTTTATCGCGTAACAATTCTAATTCGTATTCCTTCCAACCTAAAACAGCTTTGTCAATTAATACTTCGTGAATAGGAGATGTTTGCAAGCCTCTGTTTAATAAATGATCGTAATCTTCTTTTTTATAAACTACTGAACCGCCGCTTCCACCAAGGGTAAATGAAGGACGAATTACTAATGGAAAACCAAATTCCTGCGCAACTGATTTCCCTTCTAAAAATGATTTGGCGATTTTTGATGGAGCCATTGCAACTCCAATTTCATTCATTCTTATTCTAAATAAATCACGATCTTCTGTAACTTTTATAGCGTCAATATCAACGCCAATCATTTTTACTCCATATTTTTTCCAAATGCCCATATCATCGCATTTTAGTGCAAGATTCAAGGCTGTTTGTCCGCCCATAGTTGGCAATACGGCGTCAATTTGACGTTCTTCTAATATTTTGATGATAGACTTAACTTCTAAAGGCAACAAATAAATGTGGTCAGCAGTTACCTTATCCGTCATGATTGTTGCTGGATTGGAATTAATCAAAGTAACTTCAATTCCTTCTTCACGCAAACTTTTTGCAGATTGAGAACCTGAATAATCAAACTCACATGCCTGACCAATAACAATAGGGCCAGATCCAATAATTAAAACGGATTTTATAGATGTATCTTTCATAGTTAAGTTTTGAAAGTTTGTTAGTTGTTAAAGTTTTGATAGTATATAAGCTAATTTAGTAATAGAAAATTGTTTTAACTTTCTAAACCTTTTAACTTTGTAGCTTTCCTAACTATTGGAAAAAACAAACTTGGTAAAGATACTGCTTTGATAGACTTTTACCTTATTAAGATTTTAACATTTAATTAATAAAGTGCCGTTTTACTTTAATTCGTAATTTTGAATAGTGCTTACTTATAAAAACAACCTGTTTTCTACACTTCTAATGTTTTGTACCTTATTAATTAAGGGGCAAGATGATTATACTGGTCCAAAGGCCAGAGATTATATTAAAAAACCTGCCAAAACTGCTGCATTTATAGAATTAGGTGGAAATGCAGGATTATTTTGCTTAAATATTGACAGAATATACATTTATAAAGAAAAACTGAAGGTAGGTGCCCGACTGGGTTTTGCACCACATTTTAACGGCTTTTATATAGAACAAATCTATGTTTTAGAAAATAATTTTATTCTCTTTAAAAACCCACACCATTTAGAATTGGGACTTGGAGCGACTATGCAGCGAAGATATAATGAACGACCAAATCAAATTGATAATTACTTTTGGGAAAGTATTGTATTTGGAGTTGCCCGCTATGGCTATCGCTACCAAAAACAAGACGATGGTTTTTTTGTGAGAGCT
>JBIKOX010000139.1:0-8166 GCA_044357775.1 Bacteroidia bacterium
TCCTACTACAAAAGCTTCGGAAGGACATGATGAAGATATTAGCCGTGAAGAAATTTTAAAACAAGGTATTGTAGAAGAAAAATATTATGTGCAATTAGAAGATTATACTCGAAAATTATATGCTCGCGGACAAGAAATTGCCAATAAAATGGGCTTAATTTTAGTAGATACAAAATATGAATTTGGTTTATGTGATGGTAAAGTATTTTTGATGGACGAAATTCATACACCAGATTCATCTCGTTATTTTTATCTGGAAGGCTATCAGGAAAGACAAGATAAAAACGAAGAACAAAAACAATTAAGTAAAGAGTTTGTTCGTCGCTGGTTAATTGATAATGGTTTTCAAGGTAAAGAAGGACAACAAATTCCTGAAATGAGCGATGCTTGGGTTAATGAAATTTCGGAACGTTATATCGAGTTATTTGAAAAGGTAACTGGCGATAAATTCATCAAACATCCAACGGATAATTTATTAGACCGCGTTGAAAAAAATATATTAAAAGCACTAAATTAATCGCATCATTTATTTCTAAAACTTTCTTAACTTTCTAAACTATTTAACTTTCAAAACTTTAATTATGTTCCAAAAAATCAGCAAAAATATTTTAGAAACTATTGGTAATACACCGCTTGTTCAAATAAACTCAATCACAAAAGATTTACCTTGCACTGTGCTGGCAAAAGTTGAAACTACCAATCCTGGAAATTCTATTAAAGACCGAATGGCTTTAAAAATGATTGAGGATGCTGAAAAAGATGGTCGCTTAAAACCAGGAGGAACAATCATCGAAGGTACAAGTGGTAACACAGGCATGGGATTAGCAATTGCGGCTATCATTAAAGGTTACAAATGCGTATTTACAACTACGGATAAACAAAGTAAAGAAAAAGTAGATGCTTTACGTGCTTTTGGTGCTGATGTGGTTGTTTGCCCTACTGATGTAGAACCAGAAGATCCAAAATCCTATTATTCTGTTTCATCGCGTTTGGTAAAAGAAATTCCTAATTCTTGGAAACCAAATCAATACGATAACAAATCAAATGCAGTGGCTCATTACGAACAAACTGGTCCTGAAATTTGGGAACAAACAGAAGGTAAAATTACTCACTTAGTGGTTGGTGTTGGAACAGGTGGAACAATCAGTGGAACTGGGAAATACTTAAAAGAAAAAAATCCAAATATTAAAATATTAGGCATTGATACTTACGGTTCAATCTTTAAAAAATTAAAAGAAACCGGAGAAATTGATAAAAACGAAATTTATCCATACATCACTGAAGGTATTGGAGAAGATTTTTTACCTGAAAATGTGGATATTAATTTAATTGATCATTTTGAAAAAGTAACGGATAGAGAAGCAGCTATTATGACTCGTCGTATTCCTCGCGAAGAAGGAATATTTGCAGGAAACTCTGCGGGTTCTGCTATGGCGGGTTTAATGCAAATGAAAGATATGTTTAAGTCTGGAGATGTTGTAGTGGTTATTTTTCATGACCACGGAACACGCTATTTAGGAAAAATGTTTAATGACGATTGGATGCGCGACAGAGGTTTTTTAGAAATTAAAAAACCAAAAGCAATTGATTTAATTTCATCACACAAAAACCAAAAATTATTAACAGTTGATGCTCATTCATCTATCTCAGATGCATTAAGTATTATGAATAAATATGGCATTTCTCAAATACCAGTAAAAAATGGGAATGATTTTGTTGGTTCGTTAAATGATAGTTACTTATTCTCTAAATTAATTGAGGATAGTTCTATCAAAACAAAAACGGTGGCAGATGTAATGCAAGCACCCTTCCCTTTTGTTAATGATCAAACGCTAATGGAAGATATTTCGAAATTAATTACACGCGAAAACAATGCTGTATTAATGACAGATTTAGCAGGAACTACGCACATCATAACAAAACATGATTTAATACAAGGCATTTCTCAAATGAGTAATTAACCAATTATAATCGTAGAATAATATATCACAAAAATTAACAAGTTCGAAATCTATAAAAACGTAATTTTAAATTTAATATTTACAATTTTTAAAAAATATCGAGATTTAAATATGAATACCTAACTAATTAATATGAATAAATAACAATATAATTGACTATGAAAAAAATCACCATCCTTGCTTCTTTATTTTTTGTATTAGCAGCTAACGCTCAAAACAAACGTCCTGATAACTGGTTTAATTTAGATGTAACTAAAGACTCTGTTAATGGTGTAAGTACAGAAAAAACTTATTCAGAATTATTGAAGGGAAAAAAATCAACTACGATAATTGTTGGTGTTTTAGACAGCGGTGTAGATTATTTACACGAAGATTTAAAAGATATTATGTGGACAAATTCGAAAGAAATTGCGGGTAATGGAATTGATGATGACAAAAATGGATACATTGATGATATTCATGGTTGGAATTTTATGGGAAATAAAGACGGGAAAAATGTAGAAAAAGACAATTTAGAATTAACCCGTGTTTACAAATCACTTAAAGCTAAATATGATGGAAAATCTGAAAAAGATTTAAGTTCAAAATCCGATAAAAAAGAATTTAAATATTGGAAATCAGTAAAAGCTGATTACGAAAAAGAATTAGCTGATGCTGAAGCTCAAGTAAAACAATATAAGTTTATTAAAGAAGCGGTTAGTGGGGTTGTTGAAAAAATAAAAAAAGAAAAAAACATTGACAAAGTAACATTAGATGACTTAAAAGCTTTTGATGCAAAAGAACAACAAGATAAGCGAGGAAAAGCAATTGCTGTAGGACAAGGTGCTGCAGGAATGGATGTTGTTGATTTATTAGCAAAATTGGATGAAGCTTTGGCATCAATGGATGGATCGCAATTAGATGTAAATTCAAATACGCGTTCCATTGTGGGAGATAATTATGATGATATAACCGAAAAATATTATGGTAATGGCGATTGCAAAGGACCTGCTGCTTTTCATGGTACGCATGTAGCTGGTATTATTGCTGCCTCTCGTAAAAATGGCATTGGAATGGATGGAATTGCAGATAATGTTCGGATTATGAGTGTTCGTTGTGTGCCTGATGGCGATGAGAGAGACAAAGATATTGCAAACGCAATTCGTTATGCCGTGGATAATGGTGCAGTAATTCTAAATATGAGTTTTGGAAAAAAATATTCTCCCGGTAAAAAAGCAGTAGACGAAGCAGTAAAATATGCTGAAAGCAAAGGTGTATTGTTAATACATGCAGCAGGAAACTCATCAGATGATATTGATGAAGTCATTCATTATCCTTGCAAAAAATTAGAAAATGGTAAAGTTCCTTCAAACTTTATGGATGTAGGTGCTTTAAGTTGGAAACCTAATGATGAAATTGCAGCACCATTTAGTAATTATGGAAAAAAAACAGTTGATATTTTTGCACCTGGAGTTGATATTAACTCAACAGTACCCGATGTAAATAAATATGAAGATGCAAGTGGAACAAGTATGGCTGCGCCAGTTGTAGCAGGAGTTGCAGCTGTATTAAAATCTTACTATCCTGAATTAACTCCAAAACAAATTATTAAAATTTTAACTAAATCATCTGTAAAAACTTATAAGAATAAAAAAGTAATTAAACCAGGCACTAAAGATGAAATGATTGAATTTAATGAATTATCAAAAACTGGTGGCATTGTAAACCTTTATGAAGCTATTAAAATGGCTGAAGGTATTGTTAAAGTAAAGGTAATCCGTTCTGCATTTTAATGTAAACAATTTTGTAGAAACTCGGTTTACATGGTATATTTACAATTAAATGTTACAAGGTAAACAACTCATTTTAGCTACTAAACCATTTGCAAAAGAAAATCGTGCAAAAAGTTGGTATTATACTATTTCCACTTTTTTTTTACTAAGCATTTCTTTACTTGGTACTGTTTATAATTTACATTTTATTTTAAAATTATTGTGTAGCGTTTTAGCAGGATTTATTATTGTTCGCTTGTTTGTTATTTACCACGATCATCAACATAAAGCTATTTTAGATAAATCGCCGTTGGCAAATTTACTATTTACAGTTTTTGGGTTTTACGTGTTAGCTCCAAGCGGTATTTGGAGTGCAAGCCACGACTACCATCACAAAAACAACTCAAAATTATTTAGCGCCAGTATTGGCTCCTACCCCATTTATACAAAACAAAAATTTGATAAACTAAGTAAAGGTGAACAACGACATTATTTATTTATTCGTCATCCTTTAACTATTTTATTTGGCTATTTCTTTACGTTTATGTATGGTATGACTATTAAATCCATCATTAATCGTTTCGGTAAAAATATTGATTCACTAATTGGACTGATTTTACATATAACTTATCAATTTTTAGTAGTTTACTATTTAGGATGGCATTCTTGGATTTTGATATGTGCTATTCCTCATTTTATCTCTGGTGCTTTGGGAAGTTATTTGTTTTATGCACAACATAATTTTCCAGCCGTAAAATTTGTTGGCAACGAAGAATGGACTTACGAAGGTGCAGCATTAGATTCATCAAGTTTTATGGTGCTAAGTCCCATAATGCATTGGTTTACGGCAAATATTGGTTATCATCATGTGCATCATATGAATTCTAGAATTCCATTTTATCGCTTACCAGAAGTCATGAAATCTATTCCAGAAATGCAAACTGTGAAAACAACTTCCTTAAACTTGAAGGATATTATATCCTGCTTAAAATTAAAAGTGTGGGATTTTGAACAACAAAAAATGATTAGCCTTTAGTGTTTTGCTGTTGATTTATTAAACTCGTCTTTGGTTAATAATAAATCATCAATTAACTTTAAAACAAATTCTAATTGTTCCTCTTTACTAATGTCCGTATTATCTAATACAATAGCATCATCCGCTTGCCTTAATGGGTTTTCTTTACGTGTTGTATCATCATAATCGCGTTTTTCCAAGCTATGCTTCACGTCATCAAAGGTATGATATTCTCCTTTACTGCTTAATTCATCTAATCGTCGCTGCGCTCGCACATCATTATCGGCAGTCATAAATAATTTTAATTCGGCATCAGGAAAAACATGAGTTCCAATATCTCTACCGTCCATAATTACACCTTTACCCTTGCCAATTTCGCGTTGCAAAATCACCATTTTTTCGCGAACTTCCTTAATCGAACTTATTGAACTCACATTATTAGCTACTTGCATACTGCGAATTTCTTTCTCTACATGTTCGCCATTTAAAAATACTTCTGAAGTTTTAGTTACTGTATTGTAAACAAAATATACCTCAATATCATTTAGAGAAGCCATGAGTTTGTCGTAATCAACTAAAGAATCTTTAAGAATATCATTTCTTAAACAGTAAATAGTTACCGCACGATACATAGCCCCTGTATCAATGAAATTATAGTTTAACTTTTGAGCCAATGCTTTTGCTAACGTGCTTTTTCCGCACGAAGAATAACCATCTATAGCAACTGTAATTTTTGACATAACTGAGTAAAGATAAGTAATATTTAAAGATTAAAAAATACTGAGATGATTGTTATCTATAGGTTTACCTATTTTTGGATTAATTTAAAAAGAGAAAACTATTAACTTTAAAATTATGCTTTTCTGGGCACAATATTTCTCAAAAAAATAATTTGCTGTGCAAATAAATTACAAAGCCGCTGCTCTTCTTAATCTATCATTAATCGCTAAACCAAGTCCTATTTCTGGCAATAGCTCAGCGATAATTACATCCACATCCGTTTCATCTAACTCTCTTAAAAACGAAAATAAGTTTACTGCTGCTTCTTGGTAATTTTGAGAAGGTGATAAATTTTTAACCAAAACACCTTCGTTTAAAAGTGAATTTCCAAAAACCAATGCTCCTATTTTTTTACCCATATGCATTTTATGTAATTCATTATTATTACCAATATAAACGGGCTTTTTTGGCGCATAATGACTTTTTAATTGTCCGGGAGCTTTGGGATTACTAGATTGATTTAATTGAATAGAAACTTTTCCCACAACCAAAGTTATATCATCAATTGATAAACCTCCTAAACGGTAAATAATAATTTCTCCATTTTCTTCACCAACTATAGTTGATTCTAAACCAACTTTGCAATTTCCTCCATCTAAAATATAAGGAATTTTCTCTCCTAATTGTTTTTGAACATGCACTGCTGTCGTTGGGCTTATGTAACCAAAAGGATTGGCGCTAGGTGCGGCTAAAGGAAATGATAATTGAGATAATAAATTTAGTGTTAATGGATGGTTAGGAATCCTAACACCTACTCTCTCTAAACCTGATGTTACTAAATTAGGAATAACCTCTTTTTTTGGCAATAATAAAGTTAAAGGACCCGGCCAAAACGTTTCCGCTAATTTTAATAAAGAAGGATGAATCTCTGTTACAAAATCATACACTTTTTTTAAATCGTAAGTGTGAACAATTAAGGGATCAAAGGTTGGTCGCTCTTTGGCTTCAAAAATTTTTGATACCGCAATTGGATTAAAAGCATTGGAAGCTAAACCATAAACGGTTTCAGTTGGAATAGCTACTAAAAGATTTCTCTCTAAAAAATCTTGAGCTTTTAATATGTCCATTCCTATTTCTGCCACTTGGCAAATATAGGTGTTTACAGCAATATATAAAGTGCGTTTTTAAACCACATGCATAGGTAGTTTATTTATGAATAGAAGGTTAGCAAAGAAGCTACGCTTTAAATATAGCTGCTATGTGTAAAAACTTGTTTTATATCAACTCCTCTTACTCCTATTTTTTCTATGTCTCTATGTGGTTTTGTTCTAAATAAAACGTTATTTTTTGTATTTTTACCCCTTTATAAATAACAAGTCAAAGCAATGAAAATTTCCTATAACTGGTTAAAAACCTTAATACAAACTGATTTAACACCTGAACAAATGGACGAATACTTAACTTCTTCTGGTTTAGAAGTAGAAGGTATTGAATCGTTTGAAACAATTAAAGGTGGCTTAAATGGAATTGTTATAGGCGAAGTTGTTGAAAAAGAAAAACATCCTGATGCTGATAAATTAAGTATTACCAAAGTAAATGTTGGAGGCCCTGAATTACTAAATATTGTTTGTGGTGCACCAAATGTAGCTGCCGGACAAAAAGTATTAGTTGCTATGATTGGCGCAAAATTATACCCAACAACAGGCGAACCATTTGAAATTAAAAAATCAAAAATACGGGGTGCTGCAAGCGAAGGAATGATTTGTGCAGAAGATGAAATTGGTTTGGGAACTAGTCATGATGGGATTTTAATTTTACCAGACCATGCTGTAGTTGGCACAACTGCTGCTGAGTTTTTTAAATTAGAACAAGATTATGTGTTAGAAATTGGTTTAACTCCTAACAGAGCAGATGCGGCTTCTCACTATGGCGTTGCAAGAGATTTAGCAGCTATTTTAAATTGCAAAAATAATACTAATACATATGAAGCTAAACTTCATAATGTATTTGAATTACCTGAAGCAAGTAACATCAGCAAAGTTGAAATAACTATTGAAAATACAGATGCTTGTAAGCGATACAGCGGATTAGTAATTTCTGGAATTACTATAAAACCGTCGCCAGATTGGTTAAAAAATTATTTGGTAGCAATTGGATTGCGACCAATTAATAACATTGTAGATATTACCAATTTTGTATTACATGATTTAGGACAACCGCTTCATGCTTTTGATTTAGAAAAAATTGCCGGAAATAAAATTATTGTAAAAACAGGTTTAGAAGGGACTAAATTTAAAACTTTAGATGGAACAGAACGCACCTTATTAGCAAACGATTTAATGATTTGTAATTCGCATGAACCAATGTGTATGGCAGGTGTATTTGGCGGTTTAGATAGCGGAGTAAGCACTGAAACAACCGCTATATTTTTAGAAGCTGCATATTTTAGTCCAGCATATGTTCGTAAAACAAGTAAACAACATGGTTTAAAAACGGATAGTAGTTTCCGTTTTGAACGTGGTACTGATCCTGAAATGACCATAAATGCGTTAAAACGCGCTGCTGCTTTAATCTTCGAATGTGCTGGTGGAGTTTTGAGTATGGATATCGTGGATATTTATCCCGAAAAATTAGAACCATTTCAAGTAGCGTTCTCATACCATAATTGCCAATCCTTAATTGGAAAAGACATTGATAAAAACACCATCAAACATATTAT
>JBIKOX010000277.1:0-2864 GCA_044357775.1 Bacteroidia bacterium
ATGTTATTTACTATTTTTTTATTTAAAGAACGTTTTACAATATATAAATTATCCGGTTTAGCATTTGGTATTACTGGAGCTTTAACGCTGTTACTTTTCAATGCTAATGGCTCATTTGCATTTGGTAGCGATACTATTAAAGGAGATGTAATGACTTTAATAAATTCTTTATCGTGGGCAGTTTTTGTTGTAATGGCAAAACCATATATGCAAAAATATCAAACAGTAACAGTAATGAAATGGATTTTTTTATTTGGCTTTATTTATATGTTGCCTTTTGGTATGCCAGATTTATTACATGTAGAATGGACAAAACTACCTTCAATAACCATATTTGCTATGGCTTTTGTTGTTATTGCAACTACTTTTTTTGCCTATTTATTAAATACATATGCCTTAAAAGCATTAAGTTCATCGGTAGTAAGTATGTATATATACTTGCAACCTTTTTTAGCAACAACTATAGCTATTGCTTTAGGTAAAGATGAAATTACTATTATTAAAATTATTTCTGCCTCTTTAATTATTTCAGGCGTTTACATAGCCAGCGTAAAGAAAAAGGATTGGCAAATTTCTTTAAAAATTCAAATTGTTAAGCTTTACAAAAAAATTATTAATTCTTAATTATAAGCTTTAAATTAGAGTTTACTTTGAGTCCGAAAAAAAATAAACACAAATAAATACTGTCATAAAATGGTACATATTTTATCCAACCAAAATTCTATTTTTAATCAGTATGTAGCTGAATTGCGAGATGTAACAATTCAAAAAGATAGCATGCGTTTTCGCAGAAATTTAGAACGCATGGGAGAAATAATGAGTTATGAAATTTCTAAAACTTTAGAATATCAAACAAAAGAAACCACTACTCCACTTGGTATTGCTGAAACGAGTCATTTAATTTCACAACCCGTAATTGCAACTATTTTGCGCGCTGGATTACCTATGCATATTGGAGTTTTAAATTATTTTGATTATGCTGAAAATGCATTTATTTCTGCTTACAGAAGACATCATAAGGATAATACCTTTGATATTCACGTAGAATATGTTGCTAGTCCAAATTTAGATGACAAAGTGCTAATTCTATGCGACCCAATGATTGCAACCGGCGGATCAATTGTTTTAGCTTATAAAGCAATTTTATCAAAAGGTACACCAAGGCATGTTCATATTATTTCTGCCATTAGCAGTATACAAGGTATTGACTTTGTTAAGGCAAATTTACCTACCAAAAACTTTACCATTTGGTGTGGTGCTGTTGATGAAGAACTAACAGCTCATTCGTACATTGTCCCAGGATTGGGTGATGCAGGTGATTTAGCTTTTGGCGAAAAAATATAATTTTTACTATTATTTACAATTTTAAAAAACATGGATAGTACCGAAATCTGGAAATTCATTTCAGCAGCACTTGCTTGCACCATTTCTTTATCGAAAATTGGTATTCCTGCTGTTATCGCAATATATAAATATAACATCCTCATGGCATTGTTAAGTAGTTGCATTGGTGCTATTTTTGGAACAGTTGTTTTTACTTATTTATTTGCAGGGATATTAAAGTGGTGGGATAAATTCAAAGACAAGTACTTTAAATCAAAGCATCCTAAAAAAGTATTTACTAAATTTAATAGACGAGTTATTCGTATAAAGCATCGTTTTGGATTGATCGGCATCGCCCTATTGACTCCTATTTTTTTATCAATTCCAATTGGCGCTTTTTTAGCCGAACGTTTTTATAAAGACAAAAGAAAAGTTATTATTTATTTAAGCGTATCGTCAATTTTTTGGTGCTTCACGCTTTACTTTATCTTCTTGTTTTTTTATGATTCATTTAAATCAATGTTTAGTTAAGTGAAAAAATAAACCAAAAAGGTTTTAAGGAGACATCAGTTAAAGATAGAAAGCTTTACTTTTAATTTGCTATGTTACTATGTGTTTAAAAAAAATTCTTAAAAAAATCTATAATTTAACAAACTTCACTTTCTTTTCTTTACCCCTATTTATAATATTAAGATAATAAACTCCTTGAGTTAATTGATTTATAGGTACTGATAGCGAATTACATTTATCACTAATTTGTAGTACTTTCTCACCAATTAAATTACTAATACTAACCGAAAAACTATCATTTAAGCCAGTTAAAATATTCAAAACATCAGTAGCAGGATTTGGAAATACTCTAATTTGAAATAAATCTACTTCATTAACGCCAACTGTTTGTTGATGTATTACTCCAACTGCATCTAAATCAAAGCCTCCACTTCCAAATGGTGTTGGCCATGGATCGTTAATTTTACGATGATAATAATCTCTAGTACAAAATTCATTTTGCACACAACCTACTACATCAATTATTTTAACATGTGTAATAGCTTGCTTGTTCAATAATACATCATCAGTTATATCATCTAAATCAAATGGAGTACCATAATCACCTCTATATTTACCAGCCAAATTATTAATTTTAACAGCATCCGTTAAACCAAAACTCCAAGTTTGAATTAGAGTGTCGCTATTGCTAGTTGCCGGAAATCTAAAAAAATGAATGCCATCACTACTTACTTCTACTAGCGCTAATTCTAAGAATGAATCATCAAAACTATTTTCAAAAACTGCAAAATCAGGACCAAATTCATTTACAATAGGCGAAGTAAATTGCAAAACAGCATAACCACCATCACCTAAACTTACTACACCATTTGACCCTGCCATGCCAAATGCACTTGCACTATCTCCAACATTTGCGTAATCATTTAATGGTAATGAAATATCTTGTAAGCCGCGAACCACAACGCCACTATTTGCCCATGATACAAAAGCTGAACTGTCTTTATAAATAGCTGTTGTGCCAAGCTGACTTG
>JBIKOX010000200.1:0-5262 GCA_044357775.1 Bacteroidia bacterium
CAAACTGAGCAAAACTCTCTGTCTTTAAAAAAAACAAAGTAACAAAAATGACTGCACTAAAAAAGCACTTCATTATTTAAGATACAATACCTTTATGGTTTTCTTCCCGAAACACTAAGCATCGATTATTGGGAGGTCTTCTGACTTGTTCAAACTATGCACCTTCCCGTAATAAAACAGTGGTAAAAAGCATAACCTATTTAAGAACTTACAGCTGCGGGTACAGTTTTGGATTTACACCAAATTCCCTTTTCCAACAAAGCAAAGATATAAATATATAATTAATTATAAAAAATGAAAAATAGTCGTTTTCTGCCACAAAGTCCTAAAAAACACTTGGCACAATAATCGTACATTGTGCTACTATAAAATATATTGCAATATGAACTTTTTTGATGATTCTGATAAACTCCCTTTTGAACCAATGATTGATGATGATAGCGATTTTATTCCCTTGCTATCAGTAGAAGATGAAGATAATATGCATGCCGAAAAAGTGCCGGATGTTCTGTCAATTTTACCATTAAGAAATACTGTATTATTTCCGGGCGTTGTTATTCCAATTACAGTTGGCAGAGATAAATCAATTACACTTATTAAAGAGGCTTATAAAGGAGATAAAACAATTGGTGTAGTTACTCAAAAAAATGATGGCATTGAAGATCCCTCTCCTGAGGATTTGCATGCTGTTGGAACTGTGGCACATATCATTAAAATGTTACGCATGCCTGATGGCAATACAACTGTTATTATTCAGGGAAAAAAACGCTTTAGAATTAAAGAATTTACACAATCTGAACCTTACTATAAAGCTAAAACCAAACTTTTTGAAGAAAGTCGTCCTGATAAAAATGATGAGGAATTTCAAGCAATTGTATCTAGCTTAAAAGATACAGCGCTGCAAATTATTAAAAAATCTCAGCATATACCTACAGAAGCTGGTTTTGCCTTAAATAATATAGAAAGTCAAAACTTTATGGTGAATTTTATTTCATCAAACATGAATGCATCATCATCCGAAAAGCAAAGAATGTTAGAAGTTCCAAGTTTAAAAGATAGAGCCACTATGGTGCTGGCTCATCTAAGTAAGGATTTGCAAATGTTGGAGTTGAAAAATCAAATTCAAAATAAAGTAAAAGTTGATATTGATAAACAACAACGCGATTACTTTTTGAATCAACAAATTAAAACAATACAAGAAGAGCTAGGAGAAAAAAGTCACGAACAAGATATTGATGATTTAAAAGAACGCGCAAAAACTAAAAAATGGACAAAAGAAATTGCCGATACGTTTGAAAAGCAAGTCAATAAATTATCTCGCATGAATCCTAATTCGCCCGAATTTGGGGTACAAACTAATTATTTAGAATTGCTGCTGGACTTACCTTGGGGCGAATATACAATTGATAATTTTGATTTAAAAAATGCAGAAAAAACCTTAAATGAAGATCATTTTGGTTTAGATAAAGTTAAAGAACGTATTTTGGAACACTTGGCTGTTTTAAAACTAAAAGGCGATTTAAAAGCGCCAATTTTATGTTTATATGGTCCTCCGGGAGTTGGTAAAACATCCTTAGGCAAAAGTATTGCTAAAGCAATTGGTCGCAAATATATTCGCATGAGTTTAGGCGGTTTAAAAGATGAAAGTGAAATTCGTGGTCATCGTAAAACATATATTGGAGCAATGCCAGGCAGAATTTTACAAAGCCTAAAAAAAGTACAATCATCAAATCCTGTTTTTATTTTAGATGAAATTGATAAAGTTGGAAGCGATTATCATGGTGACCCATCCTCTGCACTATTAGAGGTTTTAGATCCTGAACAAAACTCAACTTTTTACGATAATTTTTTGGAAAACGATTATGATTTAAGTAAAATATTATTCATAGCAACCTGTAATAATTTATCTACCATTCAACCAGCATTGCGCGACCGTATGGAAATTATTGATGTAAGCGGTTATACAGTTGAAGAAAAAGTTGAAATTGCAAAACAACACTTGTTACCAAAACAAATTGAAGATAATGGTTTAAAAAAATCGCAACTGAAATTAACCGATAAGCAATTAGAATTTATTGTTGAAAATTATACAGCTGAAAGTGGTGTGCGTAATTTAGAAAAACGCATTTCAAAAATTGCACGCTATGTTGCTGTTCATGTTGTAAAAGAAGAAGATTTACCGAAAATTAATGAAGAATCTATTGCTAAAATATTAGGGCCTTCGCACGAAAAAGCTAAATATCAAGGTAATGATGTGGCGGGTGTTGTAACTGGTTTAGCTTGGACTCAAGTTGGTGGTGATATTTTATTTATAGAAACAAGTTTATCTAAAGGTAAAGGCGCTAAATTAACCTTAACTGGCAACTTAGGTGATGTAATGAAAGAAAGTGCAACATTAGCATTAGAGTTTATTAAAGCGCATAGTGAAGATTTTGGAATTGATTTAGAGCTTTTTGAAAATTACAACATACATATTCATGTGCCTGAAGGAGCTACTCCTAAAGATGGTCCGAGTGCGGGCATAGCAATGCTAACATCACTAGCATCAGCGCTAACAAAACGCAAAGTAAAAAAGAATTTAGCCATGACCGGAGAAATTACGTTGCGAGGCAAAGTGCTTCCTGTTGGTGGTATTAAAGAAAAAATATTGGCTGCAAAACGTGCTGGGATAAAAGAAATTATTTTATGCGCTGATAATAAAAAAGATATTGATGATATTAAGGCTGAATATTTAAAAGGCTTAACATTTAAATATGTAAATCAAATGCATGAAGTGTTGAATTTGGCTTTGTTAAAGTAGTTGAAGGTTGTAATTCATGCCAAACATATTTAAATTTTAGTTAATAAATAGTGAGTTTTCTTGCTAACACTAAATAATAGGAAATTTATTACCAATAAGCATAACCAAATTTTTTAGTCAACTTTGATTTTGGCGCAACTGAATAAAAAATGTGATCAAACCAAAATAA
This sequence comes from Bacteroidia bacterium, assembly GCA_044357775.1. Taxonomy (GTDB): domain Bacteria; phylum Bacteroidota; class Bacteroidia; order B-17B0; family Aurantibacillaceae; genus UBA4416. The sequence continues at coordinate 2,970 of JBIKOX010000200.1, forward strand.
TGATTTTATGATATTTTATGAAGCATATAATTTGGGCGTGCCCGCGAAAAGCGGACCGGGCTTTCCACTTCAATCTTTTTTTCGTACCTCAAAAAAGTATTTTCGTTGCAATCCCTCACGCAAGTTTTTATTTCTGTTCGAAGTATTAATTTTAAATTGAAGATGAATTTGCGTGAAGGATTGAAGTGTAAATCCTTTTGCCTTCAAAAAGATTGAAACGCAAAGCCTGACCTCGCTGCCTCTTTGCGAGGACACGCCCAAATAAATAGTACTTGCAATAAAAAGTCATCTGCGTCGTTATTTTTGCCTTGAAAACAGTCATTTGCGAAAGGCAAACTCCTATTTTTAAGGCTGTAAAAATGCCTAGCATCTGATGCTTTCTTGCAAGCACTCAAAAATAGTTAGTTTTCTTGCTGACACTAAATAAATGAGATTGCTTTTTCCTCTCCGATCGCAATGAAACTTCATTTATAAAGCAACATCATTGCAATAACGGATTAAATTAAAAAAGGCTCTTGTAAAATTACAAGAGCCTTTTTATTAACATACTTTTTAATACTACCAACCTAAAACCCAAGAAAAAATTAACGGTGCAACAATGGTTGCATCACTTTCCACAATAAATTTAGGTGTATCAATATCTAACTTACCCCAAGTAATTTTTTCGTTTGGCACAGCACCAGAGTATGAACCATAAGAAGTTGTTGAATCTGAAATTTGACAAAAATAACTCCAAAATGGTACTGAATGCATTTCCATATCTTGGTATAACATTGGGACAACACAAATTGGAAAATCGCCGGCAATACCACCACCAATTTGAAAAAAGCCAATTCCTTTACCACCACTATTTTTCGGATACCAATCAGCCAACCAAGTCATATATTCAATTCCACTTTTCATGGTACTTGCTTTTAACTCGCCTTTTATAACATAAGACGCAAAAATATTTCCCATAGTACTATCTTCCCAACCTGGAACTACAATAGGTAAATTTCGTTCAGCGGCAGCTAACATCCAGCTATCTTTAGGATCAATTTCATAGTATTGTTTTAACTCGCCACTATTTAATATTTTATACATGTACTCATGCGGAAAATAACGTTCGCCTGCAGTTTCTGCATCTTTCCAAATTTTATGTATATGTTTTTGTAAACGACGAAAGGCTTCTTCTTCCGGAATGCAAGTATCTGTAACTCGGTTATAATGATTTTCTAATAAATCCCATTCATCTTCCGGCGATAAATCACGGTAATTTGGAACACGCTTGTAATGACTATGAGCCACCAAATTCATAATATCTTCTTCTAAATTAGCGCCGGTACAAGAGATAATATCAATTTTACCTTGTCTAATCATCTCTGCTAATGATTTCCCTAACTCGGCTGTACTCATTGCACCGCCTAACGTAACCATCATTTTTCCACCTTCAGTTAAATGAGTTTCATACCCTATTGCCGCATCTACTAAAGCTGCTGCATTAAAATGTTTATAATGATGTTCTATAAATTTAGAAATAGGACCTTTGTTTGCTGCTGTTGACATAATTTGTTTTTTTGAGAGTGCTAATTTAACACATATAAATTAAAATATCTATTTACAAATTGTATTTATTTCTATTATTCTTATTGAAAATAGCTGTAATTAAAATTGAGTTTTATTAGTCTATCAAACATTGCATCTCAATAGGAATTTTAGCTTAAATTTTATCCAATTTTGGTAAAAAAAAGTTGCAACAACTAACCGTTATTTAAAATTTGATTATTTTGTGTTATAAATTCAGGTATTTAAAATGTTTGATTTTTAAGCCAATATCGCCCTAAAAATAATTAACGTATCTTTGAAAAAATTCTGATTGACCATGACAACTTTTAAAGATTTAAACCTTACAAAACAACTTATAAACGCACTTAGCGAAATTGGTTTTGAAACACCAACCCTAATTCAGGAAAAAGCGTTTCCGGTTATTATGTCGGGTAAGGATGCAGTTGGTATTGCTCAAACAGGAACCGGTAAAACTTTTGCTTATTTACTTCCAATTTTAAGGCAACTAACCTACTCTGAACAACGTCAACCAAGAGTTCTAATTTTAGTGCCAACACGAGAATTAGTTGTGCAAGTTGTAGATGAAGTTGCTAAGCTTTCTAAATACATGCATGCTCGCTGCGTAGGTGTTTATGGTGGTGGGAATATTAATATTCAAAAGCAAAAAGTTTACGATGGTGTAGATATTTTAGTAGCAACTCCGGGCCGTTTAATTGATTTAACATTAAGCAGAACATTACAATTTAGT
>JBIKOX010000025.1:0-21875 GCA_044357775.1 Bacteroidia bacterium
ATATCCCTAGCAAGTTGCTCGCCAGCAGAGCTTGTTTATGTTTCTATCTAATAGTCAAATATAAAAAAAATAATTTGACACAGTTTAGATTACACTCCCGTAAATATTATTCTTGGTGTACGTTTATAGTTTTAAATTATCCCAAATTATTCCCCGAGAATTGTCTTAAAAACCAAATACCTTCTAGCTACGTTTAAAATTAGAATTGAGCTATTTCTATTTATTAAGTTCGGTATTATTCACGTTTCCATTTTTCATCTTTTCCTTTAATATAAGGTATTTCCGAAGCATCTAACTGTTGCTCTAGCACTTTTATTTGCAAAATTAAAGCATCCAATTTGATTCTAAATCCTTGATATTCTTCTTTCGTAATTTTTATATTTTCTTTTTGAGAAGTTGTTACTCCTGATGTACTTTCAAATAATTGATAAGTTACAGTTCCTAAACGACTAGCGAAACTTGGGGGTGTTTCCACTTCCTTTGAAGCTTTAATCCCATCTCCATTATAAAGCACATCGCATTCACTTAATCCCAATTTAATAGCTCTCACATTTTCTAATAATTTAAGATCTGCATTTGGATAAGTTGTTATCGCAACTTTTATAAATTCAAGCTTATCTTTATATTCGCGCATGAGTATTTCAGCACCAGAAATACTGCGACTAAGTTCAGATACTTCTTTTCTAAATTTAATAAGTTCTGAATTATCTTTTACATTCATTACTTGATTATTTAAGCCAACAACTTTAAAATTTGTTTTTGGTATCAGTAATTCGGAAATCCCATTTTTCAAAATAAATACTTCAACGGCATATGTTCCAGTCACTATTAAATGACCATCATCCGGATTGTCATATCTGCCTTGCTTTGGTTTGTTGAGATTGATTGGCGAGGTTGTTTCAGCTCTTAAATTCCAATTAATTCTTGTAATGCCTTTTGAAGGACTATTAATTATTTTTTTTACTTCTTTTCCTGCACTATCTTTAATTATCCATATCAATTGAACGCCTTCCTCTTGCTCTTCTTTTCTTAGTTCCTCAAAAGTAGGATAGCTTACATCTTTTTTATCTTTTTCTAATGCGCTCTGTTTTTCTTGTCTTATAGATTTCATTGTTTTAAATTCATCTTTGACAAACAACGAAAAAGTTGCGCCAAAAACAGGATTTGATGCTGCCCATAAATCAGCTCCTTGCGAACCAGTTCCTGTTAAACCTAATGGTGCAGATGGCACGTAAAGCAATGCATCTTTAATTGGAAATAAAAATGCTTTTTTATCTAGGTTTTCTTTTTTCAAATTTCGTAATGGTGTATAATTATCTAAAACATAAAAACCTCTTCCAAAAGTAGCTGCCACTACATCTGATTCGCGTTGCTGAATATCTAAATCATAAACTGCAATGGTAGGCAGTCCATTTAATTTGGTCCATATTTTTCCGCCATCATTTGTAAAGTAGGCTCCAAATTCAGTTCCTACAAATAAGAGATTAGGATCTATAAAATCTTGCTTTACACAATAAACAGAACCTCGTGTTGGTAAATTCCCAGCAATGCTAATCCAGGTTTTTCCTTTATCCATACTCTTTAAAATATACGGTTTAAAATCGCCAGCTCTCTGATTATTAAATACGGCAAATACTTCATTTTCATTAAATAGTGAGGCAGTAATCATATTTACTCTTGTGTTTTTTGGAACCCCAGTAAATGTTTCTATTTTACTCCATGTTTCACTAGTATTTTCAGAAATCTGAATTAATCCATCATCAGTGCCAGCATACAATAATCCTTTTTTCTTTGGTGATTCATCTAAGGCAACAATGTTTCCATAGATGGTAGTCGATTGATTTTTCATCACCGCATCAATTGACCACACTTGCCCCATGACTTTAATTTTATTGCGATCTATTTGCTGCGTTAAGTCTTCTGAAATTGTTGTCCAATCGTCGCCATAATTTGTAGTTTTAAAAACTTTATTAGCTGCAAAATATAAAGTTTTGTTATCATGAGTAGAAACCAATAAAGGTGCATCCCAATTCCAACGGTAACCAGCTTCACCTTTTCCTGGCAATGGCTGAATTGAAATTTTTTCGCCGGTGATTTTATCATAACGCACCAAACCGCCATACTGTGATTGTGAAAAAACAATGTCTGGATTTAAAGGATCAATAGCTGATTCAAAACCATCACCACCACAGGTTATGTACCAATCTGAATTTAAAATCCCTGCATTATTTATACTTGCAGATGGACCACCCATTGAATTGTTATCTTGTGTTCCGCCATAAATATTATAAAAAGGTTGCGCATTATCCGTTGTTACTTTATAAAATTGAATAATTGGAAGGTTGTCATAATATTTCCAATCTTTAGCATGATTATATGTTTCATAAATTCCTCCGTCGCAACCTACAAGCCAATGTTCCTCATTTGTTGGATCAATCCAAATGCAATGGTTGTCAACATGCTTTAATTCTTCGCCAGTTGCAATAAATGTTTTTCCTCCATCCACGGTATGATGCAACCAAGTATCCATTGCGAAAATTTTATCACGATTGGTATTGTCACAGATAATTTCTTGATAATAATTTCCACTTGTGTTGTACCCCGACATTTTAGTCCAGTTTACGCCCTTGTTGATTGATTGATAAAAACCACCTTTATCGCCTTTACCTTCTACAATAGCATATACATAATTTTCATCAACCGGAGAAACTGATATTCCGATTCTACCCATTTCTCCTTTCGGCAAACCACTGTTACTTTCGTTCCATGTTTTTCCTCCATCAATTGATTTATATAAATTAGATTCTGGACCACCACCAATGTATGTGAATTCCTGCCTGCGGCGTTGGTGCGCAGCTGCATATAATATGTTTGGATTTTTTGGATCAATAGCAATATCTGAAATTCCAGTTTCATTTGAAATAAAAAGTGTTCTCTCCCAAGTTTTTCCACCGTCAATTGATTTGTATACACCTCGCTCGCCACCAGCACTCCACACTGGACCGTATGCAGCAACCCAAATAATGTTTTCATCAGTTGGGTGAATAATAATATTTCCAATGTGCTCAGATGATTTTAGTCCCATATTAGTAAAACTTTTTCCACCATCCATTGATTTATAAACACCATCACCGTATGCAACAGAACGCTGATTGTTATTTTCGCCTGTACCAACCCAAATGGTATTTACATTTGACGGAGCAATTTTAACACAACCAATAGAAAATGATCCATAATTATCAAAAATAGGATTGAAGGTTATACCATGATTTGTCGTTTTCCATACACCACCGGATGCAGCTGCAACATACCATGTGTTTTGATTTTTTGGATGAATGGCAATGTCTGCTATTCGCCCTGATGTTAAAGCTGGACCAACCAACCTAAAATTTAATCCTGCTAAAGTTGCAGAATCAAAATTAGTAGAATCCTTAGTTGGGATTTTTTTTTGCGCTAACACATTTAATGAAAGGACAATAATACTTACAAAACTGAAAATCTTTATCATAACAAGTTGAAATTTAAATTATGATAAAACTAATAAGAAATTAATTAATTCCAATTAAAATATTGATTGGATTAAATTATTAAGCTACTTGCAAGAAAGATTAGATTAGATAATTTACTTATATTTTTTTTGATTTTTTTTGTGAGCAATAAAAAAAATGGGATGTCGATGGTCATTTAAATCAAGCCTGTAAGTGAACTACTTTAGCTTAAAATATAAACCATTATAGAAAATAAGAATTATGAAAAAGTATTTAATTTTAATATTAGTGCCTGCATTTTTTGCTTGCAGTCAAGGTGGCGAAAAAAAAACAGCCTTAGCTGATAGTTTATCTACAATTAACGAAAACATAAAAAATGAATTAGCTGTAAAAGAAGAACTTTTAAGTAGTAAAGAAGTTGCTATGAATGAATTTATTAAATCATTCAATGAAATTCAAGCCAATTTGAATGAAATAAAAGAAAAGCAGAAAATTATTTCTACAAAATCAGAAGGGGTAGAATTTAAAAACAACAATAAAGATCAAATAATTAGCGACATTCAAAGCATTTACGATTTATTGGATAAAAACAAAAAGCAAGCCTCAAATTTGTCTAAAAAATTAAAAAACTCAAACTTACAAGCAGATGAAATAAGACTAGCTGTATCAAATTTAACTAACCAAGTTAATGATAAAGAAAATGAAATTACTAAGCTAAAGTCAAATTTAGAGAAATTACATATTGATTTTGCGAATCTAAAAATAAGATATTATGACGAAGTGGAAGAATCAAATATGAAAACAGAAAAACTTAATACGGCATATTATTTAATTGGATCAAATAAAGATTTGACAGAAAAAGGCGTAATTACCAAAAGTGGTGGTTTTATTGGTCTTGGTAAAGTTGCACAGTTAAATCAAAGTTTAAACAAGAATTATTTTACAAAAATTGATGTAACACAAACAAGCGAAATTCCAATTCATGGAGATAAAGTCAAATTAGTTTCAATTCATCCAGCAGATTCCTACAAATTGATTGAAGGAAGTGCATCTATAGACAAAATTGTAATTTTAAATCAAGAAAAATTTTGGAGTGTTTCTAAATATTTAATCATTGCTTCTGAAAAGAAAAAATCAAAGAAATAAACAAAAGTAGTTTTAAATTAAATTCTCACTCCAATAATGGTTACATCATCCACTTGTTCTAAATTTCCAGCCCAGCTATTAAATGTATAATCCAGTAATGCTTTTTGTTCTTGCATTGGAAGATGTGAATTAGCTTTTAATAATTCTTTGAGATTTTTAATCATAAATTTCTTTCCTTTTTCACCACCAAATTGATCAGGATAACCATCTGTAATTGCATAAATTACATCTCCACTATTCAGCGAAATAGTTTGTTGAATAAAAGGTATAGTATCTTTATCGTGTTTTCCTATTGGCATTTTATCAGGTTTGATTTCTATGAGTTCGACACGCTTCTCGACTCCGCTCGAAGTGACAGAACGAACAATCCAAACCGGATTATTTGCAGCCGCAATGTGTAGTTGTTTTTGTTTGAAATCAAAAACCAGCAAGCTAGCATCCATTCCATCTTTGCCTCCATCGGCACTACCATCATTTTTTAAACGATTGATAATAGTTGCACGCGTATGATTTAAAATTTCAGAAGGATTATTGAGATGTTCCACAGCTTTTTCTAAACTAGTAATATTCAATAAACTCATAATTGCGCCTGGTACCCCATGTCCTGTGCTATCTGCTGTAACTAATGCAAAGTTTCCATTATTTAAAATGGACGCCCAATAAAAATCTCCGCTAACCACTTCTTTTGGTTTAAACAAAACAAAATAATCTCGCTCGTCACCCTGAACTCGTTTCAGGGTCTCTTGAGATGCTGAATCAAGTTCAGCATGACTTTGCAATTGGTGAGATTGCTTCGTTCCTCGCAATGACGAAAGATTTTTATCTAATATTTCTTTAGTTGCTAAAAAACTACGTTGTATACGTTCTGCATAGTTTATGCTATCCGTTATTTCTTTATGTTTTAGTTCTATTAATTGTTTTTGCTCAATAACTTCTGCAGTTCTTTCTAAAACTGTTTTTTCTAATTTTTCTTTTTGAGTAACTAATTTTTTCTCACGGCGTTTTATGTAATACCAAATTGTGCCAATAATTAACAAACCTACTACTAATCTAAACCACCAGGTTAGCCAAAATGGTGGACGAATGGTAAACTTATATTCAAAAGGTGCGCTCCAGTAGCCTCCACTATTCTTGGCCTTTACTTTAAAGGTGTATTCACCATTTGGTAAATTTCCATAAGTTGCAGATGTCTTATTGGTAAATGCACTCCAGTTATCATCTAATCCTTCTAATTTATATTGATACTTTACTTTTTTTGGTCGCATTGTCGTTATTCCAATAAAATTAAAAGTTAAGTAATTATTGTTGTAGGCCAAACTTAAATGCTGGGGTAAGCAATACCATTTTGTTATACTATCAAATTTAAAATTACTAATAGCAACACCATTGCCTAAAACCAAAGTAGTATCCTTAGACTTACGTAAATTACGCTCGGTTTGACATAAATTTACCCAAGGAATATTTTCATTAAATAATTCAATGCTTGTTAATTGCATATTAGGTGCAATGGTATCAGCAACATTTTTATCTGTTGAAGAATTGTATGTTGTTAATCGATCATTTGCTCCAATCCAAATAGTTTTATCTTTAGTGTGATAAATTGCATTAGAATTACAACCAACGCCTAAAAAACCATCATCATAAGTATAGCTTTCGAAGTAAACCTTAGATTCAACATTACCACTATTTTTAATTTTTTCATTTATATTTCCTAAATTTTCAATAGATAGTTTACTTAATCCAAATCGATTACCACACCAAATATTTCCAGATTTGTCTTGAAGAATGCTACATACAACATTATTAGATAACCCTTCCTTTTCTGTAAATGGTAAAAAAGATTTACCATTGAATACAGTAACGCCATTAAATCCAAGTCCACCAAACCATAAATTTCCAAATTTATCTTGGATTATACTTCTCACATAATTATTTGGTATTCCCTGTTTTTCTGTAAAATGTAAAAATGTTTTTCCATCATATTTTGTTAAACCGCCTCCGTAAGTGCCAAACCAAATATTTTTGTAACTATCTTCAAAAATAGTTCTCACTGTATTGCTTGAAAGCCCTTGTTTTTTCGTGAAGTTTATAAATGAATTTCCATCGAACTTAAAAGCTCCACCACCATCTGTTCCAAACCATAAATATCCTTGCTTATCTTGAATGATGCTGTAAACTGTGTTATTAGATAATCCTTCTATATCTTTAAATTGTGTAAATGATTTTCCATCATATTTTGTTATGCCAGCAGTAGTGCCAAACCAAAGGTTTCCTAAATTATCTTGTAAGATGCTATATACAGTATTTTCTGATAATCCGTCCTTTAGTGTAAAATGGGTAAATGAAATACCATCATACATAGAAACTCCTCCACCCTCTGTACCAAACCATATTTTTCCTGACAAATCTTCTGTAACGCTAAGCACTGTGCTATTTGATAGTCCTTCTTTTTCAGTGAAATGCCTAAAGGATTTAGAATTATATTTTGAAACACCGCCACCACCTTTTGCAAACCATAGTATTCCGTTTTTATCTTGAATTATATGTCTAACAATATTATTATTTAACCCTTCCTTTTCTGTAAAATGCGTAAAGGTTTTATAATCGAATTTTGAAGCACCACCGCCATTTGTTCCGAACCAAAGATCTCCAGAATTATCTTGAAAAATACTAGCTACAAAGTTGTTTGATAGGCCGTCTTTTTCAGTGTAATGCGTAAAAATTGCACCATTATATTTTGTAACACCAAAACCATTGGTTCCAAACCATAAATTTCCTTCTTTATCTTGAAAAATACTCGTAATGAAATTAGTAGAGAGTCCTTCCTTTTCAGTATAATTCACAAATGATTTTCCATCATATTTAGAAATACCGCCTTCCTTAGTACCAATCCAGATATTCCCAGATTTATCTTCTAACATACTAGTTACAAAATTATTTGCGAGCCCCTCTTCTTCACTAAAATGAGTAAAGGCAATACCATCATACTTTGATACGCCGCTACCTTTTGTGCCAAACCATATAGCACCAGTATTATCCTGTACGATACTTGTTACAAAATTATTTGTTAGCCCCTCTTTTTCAGTAAAATTAGTAAATGTGCTACCATCATATTTTGATACGCCACCATTTTCTGTGCCGAACCATAAGTTTCCAGCTTTATCTTGAAGGATGCTGGTCACAAAATTATTTGTGAGCCCCTCCTTTTCAGTAAAATGAGTAAAAGTATTTCCATCATATCTAGAAATGCCGCCTCCGCCTGTTCCGAACCAAATATTTCCATAACGATCTTCGCACAAATAATTAATATTACTATGTGTTAGTCCCTGCAGTTTACTAAAAGAGCTAAAGTTTTGCGGGTTTTGATCTTTGGTGTAAGCATCTTTTGCAATCACAACTTCAGGCATTCCGGCAGCAAAAGCAAGCTTTATAGCATTTACTTTTTTTGGTAATTTAAAAGTGTCTCGACCTGGAGTGCAAATATGAGGATTACCCACTTTTATGATTTTGGCATTACCAACCAAATGAATATTAGTGTTTGTTGGAACAACCGTTAATTTACGAACAGTTATTTTTTTTAGTTTACTGTCATCAACCACTATTATTTCAGGATTTGCGATGCTATCCTTGGGAACAACATAAGCATTTGCTTCAACAAATTTAATAGTTTGAGTATTTGCTTTATTTTTTTTTTGGTTGCAAGAAACAAAGAAAAGTATTAACGTATAATATAGAGCGAGATAAAATTTCATACACTAAATATATTATTTTTTGATATTCTCACAAAATGAATACTCAAACATGGTATCTATAACGATAAAATAATATATCCATCATATCAATCTAATAACTATTATTTTATAATATAAATGCAATTGATTTTGCATTAATCCATTTCATCAATTATTTTTAGACAATGAATCCTAAAGTAGATAACTATTTAAGTAACATTAAAAACTGGAAAGAAGAAATGGAACAGCTAAGAGAAATAGTTCTTAGTTGCAACCTAATAGAAGAACTTAAATGGGGCGTACCTTGCTATATGCATTAAAAAAGTAATATTGTTTTGATACATGCCTTTAAAAATTATTGCGCTCTTTTGTTTTTAAAAGGTGTTTTATTACAAGATGAAAAAGGAATTTTAATTCAACAAACAGCAAATGTGCAATCTGGTAGTCAAATTAGATTTACTAACTTAACAGAAATAGTGAAGATGAAAGCCACCTTAAAAGCTTATATTTTTGAAGCTGTTGAAGTTGAAAAAGCAGGTTTAAAAGTAGAACATAAAAAGACAGAAGATTTTCCTGTTCCGGAAGAGTTTCAAAATAAATTAAATAACATGCCTTCTTTAAAAAAAGCCTTTTATGACTTAACACCAGGCCGGCAACGCGCCTATTTACTTTATTTTGCTGGAGCCAAACAACCTAAAACTCGTGAATCTAGAATTGAAAGTTATACGCAACGAATTTTAAATGGTATCGGATTTAACGACTGTGTTTGTGGCCTGTCTAAAAAAATGCCAAGTTGCGATGGTTCTCACAAATATTTAAAAGATAAGATTTAAGTGAAAAAACCTTACTGCTTAACTCCATTTAAATAAACACATTCAATTAAATTACTTCCAAACGAATAAGGAATAAAACTATATGAACTAATTGGCTTTGTAATAAAAAAATTTGCTTTTTTACCAGGTGTTATACTTCCAACTTCGTGAGATAAATTCATGGCATAAGCCGAATTAATTGTGCACGCATTAATGACTTCTTCGGGTGTTAATTTATATTGCACACAACCCAAACTCATCATAAAATTCATATTGCCACTTGGGCAACTACCAGGATTAAAATCACTAGCAAATGCAATTGGTAAACCTGCATCAATCATTTTACGTGCTGGTGGTAAAGGCAATCCTAAAAAGAAAGCAGCGCCAGGCAATACCGTTGCCATCGTATCAGAATTTTTCAAAACTTCAATATCAATATCATTACAATATTCTAAATGATCCACACTAATTGCTCCACAAGCAACACCTGCTTGTATGCCGCCAAAATGACTCATTTGCTCAGCGTGTACTTTTGGTATTAAACCATGCTCTATACCTGCTTTTAAAATATATTCGGTTTCTTGAGGAGTAAAATAATTTTGTTCACAAAACACATCAATAAAATCTGCTAATTTCTCAGCCGCTATTTTAGGCAACATGTCATTTACAATTAAATTAATGTAGCCTTCTTTATTATTTTTAAATTCTAACGGCAAAGCATGAGCTCCTAAAAAAGTTGCTTTTACAGGTAGTAAATTCAAATCTTTAATGCGTTTAATAACGCGCAACATTTTTAATTCACTTTCCACACTTAATCCGTAACCACTTTTAATTTCAATACTACCAGTACCTTGGCTTATTACTTCTTTTAAACGAACCATCGCTTGTTCAAACAATTCGTCTTCTGTAGCTTCGCTTAATTTTTTTGCAGAGTTTAAAATACCTCCATCTCGTTCAAAAATTTCCTCATAACTCAAGCCATTAATTCTATCCACAAACTCCCCTTCTCTATTGCCTGCATATACAATATGAGTATGACTATCAGCATAACACGGCATAATTATTTTACCATCGCAATCTATAATTTCTAATCCTTTCCAATCTTCAATACCCGGAAAATCATCCATCGAACCGTAATCTGCTATCAATCCATTATCAACGGCTAACCAAGCATTTTCAATACACGGCAATACTTTCATCTCCGCTCCGCTTACTTTTAAAATTCCAGCTCCGCGAACTTGTACTAGGTTTTTTATGTTTTTAATAAGAAGTTTTGTTGACATACTAATTTTAAATATCACACGTTAATAGCTATAACCATTTTAAACAAAATTATATGAAAAATCGAATCATCATAGTGTTAATTGTAACTATAATTAACAGTAATATGTTTGCTCAAACAAAAACAGATAGTGTAAAGATTTATAAAAATGAAATTGGTGTAAGTTTAATTCCACTATTTACCATAAATAATCAAAGTAATGAATATACACCAACGATTAATTTATTTTACAAGCGTTCCATAAAAAACAATTGGTATGCTAGGGCGTCATTAATTTATTTTGGTAACTACAACGATGGACAAATACAGATTGAAAAAATAAAAGGTTTACCAAATTCAAAATTGGGTATTAATTACTCACAAAATTTCACTTATGACTATTTTCAATATAATCTTGGGTTTGAAAAACGCTTTGGTAAAGAAAAACTAAAAATGTTTACGGGTTTAGATGTTGGGTATGCGAATCAAAAAGCAGAAGATTTTAAAATGTATGCTATTAGAGATTCAATAACAAACAATTCTGTAGGATACGATCCAAGAAGCGGTAATATGCAAAGCGCAAAACCAGATAGCACTGTTTTTCACCATAAAAGCAAAACTAATAGTATTATTTTAACACCGTTTTATGGGGTTCAAATTAGCATCAGTAAACACTTTTTATTTTCAGCACAACTTGGCGTTGCTTTAAGTATAGAGAAACAAACAAAAAATAGGATTATTGATAATGATCCAAAAGATTATTACCCTAGTAATATTACTAATTTTGGCTTGAATTTAAATGGAGCGTCAAGTAACTTTTCGATATGCTATCGCTTTTAAAAAATAAGTATATTTGCCTATATGGCTGCTAATACATTTGGAACTTTATTTCGATTAACAACCTTTGGCGAAAGTCATGGTGTGGCTTTAGGCGGCATTATTGATGGTTGCCCTGCAGGATTAGAAATTGATTTAGAGTTTGTGAAATCAGAATTACAACGTCGTAAACCTGGTCAATCAAATATTACCACTCAGCGTAAAGAAGAAGACGAAGTTAAATTTTTGTCAGGCATTTTTGAAGGTAAAACAACCGGGCATCCAATTGGTTTTACTATTGAAAACACGAATCAAAAATCAACTGATTACGAGCATATTAAAGATACCTTTCGTCCCTCACATGCAGATTATACATACCAAGAAAAATATGGTATTAGAGATTACCGTGGCGGCGGACGTTCATCTGCCCGCGAAACTGCTTGCCGTATTGTAGGTGGCGCCATTGCAAAGTTATATTTAAAACACCTCAACGTTTCTATACAAGCTTATGTAAGCCAAGTAGGAGATATAAAATTACAAAAAACATATCAAGAATTAGATTTATCAAAAACTGAAGAATCTATTATTCGTTGTCCGGATGCTGCAACAGCTTTTAAAATGGTAAGTTATATTGAAGACGTTAGAAAAGAAGGTGATACTATTGGAGGCATTGTAAGTTGCGTTATAAAAGGAACACCTATTGGTTTAGGCGAACCGGTATTTGATAAATTACATGCAGATTTAGGAAAAGCCATGTTGAGCATAAATGCTGTAAAAGGTTTTGAATACGGCGAAGGATTTAACTCCATTAATTTTAAAGGTTCTGAATTAAATGATTTGTTTGTACCTTCTTCTCAAACAACCAGTCACAAACAACCAACAACTCTTACTAATCACAGTGGCGGTATACAAGGGGGTATTAGTAACGGACAAGATATTTACTTTAACGTAGCTTTTAAACCAGTTGCTACTATTATGCAAGATCAACAAAGTGTTAACAAAGATGGAAACGAAACCGTTGTTAAAGGAAAAGGTCGTCATGACCCCTGCGTGTTGCCAAGAGCAGTGCCTATTGTAGAAAGTATGGCTGCTTTGGTTATAGCAGATTTTGTATTAAGAAATCGAACTTCAAAATTATAGAACGCAGATGACGCTGATTTGTTAAGATAAAAAATGATTAAAATATTTATAAAACTTCTAAATTATAGAACGCAGATGATGCTGATTTGATAAGATAAAAAATGATTAAAATTTTAAAAAATAAATAGCGTACTATTGGAGAATTATAAGCATTCAGAACTTACTGAAAAAATAATAAAAGCATTTTATAAAGTGTATAACACTCTGGGTTATGGTTTTTTAGAAAAAGTATATGAAAATGCTCTTTATATAGAATTAGAAGCGATTGGATTTAACATTAAGAATCAAGAACCAATAAAAGTATATTATGAAGGTAAAGAAGTTGGAGTTTATTTTGCAGATTTAATAGTTAATGACATCATTATTATTGAGTTAAAAGCTACAGAATACTTAATTGAAGAAAATGAATCTCAACTAATAAATTATCTTAAAGCAACAGAAATGGAAGTAGGATTACTATTAAATTTTGGAAAGAAACCAGAAGTTAAACGTAAAGTTTTCTCAAATAATATAGAACATATTATAAAATCATTAAACAACTAAAATCATATTAAATCATAATCATCTGCACCATCAGCGTTCTATAAATAAAAACTATGTTCAGTAAAAAAAATAGATTAATCAGTATTATCATTATCGCAATGATTATTGGAATAGTAGTCGGATATGGAATTAACAAATCTATCACCGATAACGCACCTAAAATTGAGCAATCCTATATTCAAAAAATATCTAAAGGAAATGCTGAAGTTGAAAAACAACTAATTGTTGCTTGTGCTAAAATTGATAAAACAAATTTAAAACAGGCAAAGAAAAAAGTTGCTTCTAATTTTTCAATCTTAAGTGATATCTTTTTGCGACTCATTAAAATGATTATTGCGCCTTTAGTTTTAGCCGTTTTAGTTATGGGTGTAGCTAAAGTAGGTGATTTCAAATCCGTTGGACGTATTGGCGGTAAAACATTA
The DNA here is from genome assembly GCA_044357775.1 of Bacteroidia bacterium. Taxonomy (GTDB): domain Bacteria; phylum Bacteroidota; class Bacteroidia; order B-17B0; family Aurantibacillaceae; genus UBA4416. The sequence continues at coordinate 13,360 of JBIKOX010000025.1, forward strand.
TTATATTTTACATTTGCTACTTTGCTTTCGTTAAGTTTAGGATTGGTTTTAGTTAATCTTTTTGAACCTGGAAAAGTAATGCACCTCGACCTTCCTGAAAATACAGCAGATGCAGGCATCAAAGCTAATTCGCAAACCGCTTCCAATTTTATTGCACACATTGTTCCTGATAGTATTATTAGAGTAATGGCCGAAAACGAAATTTTACCAATCGTTATTTTCGCGTTGTTTTTTGGAATTGCAGCGGCAAGTATTGGCGAGCAGGGCAAGCCAATGATTAAGGCAATGGATAGTTTATCGCATGTCATGTTTAAAGTAACTAACTTTGTAATGAACTTTGCACCAGTTGGTGTTTTTGGAGCTATTACCGCGGTAGTTATTCAGCAAGGTTTAGATGTGTTGAGCGGCTATGCGTATTTAATAGCTTGCTTCTTTGGAGGTTTATTATTTTTTGTATTTGGGGTTTTATTTACAATCTGCACTGTATTACGCATCAAATTTTTCTCTTTACTATCTCACATAAAGGAACCTGTTTTATTAGCTTTTAGCACAGCAAGTTCAGAAAGTGCTATGCCAAAAACGATTGAACAATTAGAAAAATTTGGTATCAGTAACCGTATTGTATCCTTTGTTTTACCGCTTGGTTATTCATTTAATTTAGATGGTTCGATTATGTACATGACCTTTGCAACTGTGTTTATTGCGCAATCATACGGGATTGATATGAGTATGGCTGACCAAATTCAAATGATGCTGATTTTATTAATTACAAGTAAGGGTGTTGCCGGCGTGCCAAGAGCATCTTTAGTTGTTATTGCAGGAATGCTAAGTATGTTCAATATTCCCGGAGAAGGCTTGTTGTTATTACTAGCAGTTGATCAAATATTAGATATGGGACGTTCTGCTACTAACGTTGTTGGAAATGCAGTAGCTAGTGCCGTAGTGGCAAAGTGGGAAGGCGAAAAATTTAAACATACAGAACGAATTTAAATAAATGAGTACAGAAGAAATTGGATATATCAGTAAAACACATGGTTTAAAAGGGCATCTTATTTTACGTTTGAATGAATTGGTAAGAATTGATGAGGAAGGAATAAAATCTATTTTTCTGGAATTAAATGGCTCTCAGGTTCCTTATTTTATTGAAGAGTGCAGACCTAACAATGCGGGCTATATTATAAAATTAGAAACGATTGATGTAGTTGAAACCTCAAAAAAACTCATTGGAAAAAAAGCCTTCGCTTTAACTGATTTTATTTTGGAGGAAGAAGAATCGTTAAAAGAATTTATTGGCTATACAATTATTGATTCTAAATTAGGTAATGTTGGAATAATATCAGACGTAGATGAAAAAACTGATAATGTTATCATAAAAGTTATGCATCCGTCTGGGAAGGAAATTATTTTACCATTTAATAATGATTTTATTATAGAAATTGATGATGATTTAAAAACTATTGAATTTAATGCTCCTGAAGGATTGATAGAAATGTATTTGCAATCTTAATGCCTTTTAGCTTTAGGAACTTATTTCTAATCTTTTCACAAACTCAAATGTGTCATTCGTGAACTCATTGTGATTTATAATAAATATAAATCATAACTTTCTTAATATTTCACAACTTATTAAAATATAAACGATTAAGTTAACGCTAGTATATTTTTTGGATTTTTTTTTATATATTTGACAATCAAATTATAACTACAATTTATGAGGACGTTTTTATTTTTGAATTTCATGATGAGCATACTTTGCTCTCAAAATTTTATCCAAGCTCAATGTGCTTTAGATCAAGTTGGAACGACAACTGTAGTTGCTAATTCAGCATTTTCAGATATGGCAGTTGCTCCAGATGGAAAAACTTACATTTTTGCTTATAACAGTGCAACTAAACTTATCGAGTTAAGCGCAGCAGCAACCATATCATCAACTTGGACGCTAATAGCTACCGTTCCAACAGTCACAAATACCACAGTAAAACCTGTTATCGAAATTAGCAAAGGTGGAGATATTATTCTATTTGTTCGTGATGAAGGAAATGCAAAAGTTGGTAAAGTATATAAATTTTTTGGAGGATCAATCACTCAAATTGGAGCAAATGTTTCAACAGGTCCAGCAACTGACTTAGCAATTGCATTCTCCTCCACTAATGAAATTTATATTTCATTTACAGATGGTTCACTAGGCACTGTTGCCGTTGTGAAAAGATGGGGAGGTGCCAGTTGGCTTGACATTGGTTTAAACGGCATTGCATCTGGCTCGTCTGTTGCTCATTATAATTCATTAATTTTAGATAAAACAAATACACCTGTCATTGCTTATCAAGATGGAAGTGCAAGTAACAAAATTACCATTAGAAAATATAATGGGTCTTCTTGGGTTACTTCATCAACAGTAGGTACTGCTTCTACAACAAACTCAAAATTAAAATGTGCTAATACTGGTAACTTTTTTATAGGTTACGTTCAAGGTACAGATGCTATTGTTCAAGAATATAATGGCTCTGTATGGACTCCTTTGGGTTCTCCAATTCTGGGATTGAAGTCAACTGCAGATTTATTTGATATGGAATTAGACCCTGCTGATACCCCTTTTATTATTGGTGCAGAATCAAGCTCGTCAAAAATTGTTGCCTATAAGTATAATAATGAATCAGCATGGTTGCAAGTACCAGCAGCAAGTATTAGTGGCGGCACGTCATCAAATGCAAATATTTCATTTGACGTAACGGGGGCTCCCTATTTTTCCTATGTTGATATTCCGGCAAATAATACTATCAATGTCAAAACCTTATCTCTTCTTGCCACTATATCGCAACCTTCCTCAACCTTGGTTTGTAATGGAAGTGCTGCTTCTTTGTCAATTTCTGCTACTGTAACTTATAGTCCAACTTTTCAATGGCAAACAGCGCCAACTGGTTATTTTTTAAATGCCTTATCACCCTACTCAAGCACCAACACAAGTAATTTATCGTTTATTGCTAATCCTAGCATCAATCAAGATAAAATAAGATGCGTAGTAAACTTCGGATGCCGAAATGCAATTTCTAGCATAGCAACATTAACTGTTGCATCTCCTTCTGTTACTGTTACCAAAACTGATGCCACGTGTTTTGGTGCTTGCAATGGTTCTATTTATTCGACTGCAAATGGAGGCTCACCACCCTACTATTACTTTTTGACCCCAAGCGGTGCAACAACTCCCTCAGTATCTGGATTATGTGCTGGTAACTATACATCAACTATCGATGATGGCGACGGATGTTCAGCTTCATCTGTTATAACGATCAATTCTCCCTCAGCCATTTTTAATTCCGTTTCTGGTAATTTAAATATTTGCAATGGTTCTACTACAACACTTACAGCAAATGTTAGCGGTGGTATTTTACCATATAGTATCAGCTGGTCTCCCGCATCTTCATTAAGTTCAACCACTACTTCAGTTGTTGTTGCTAGTCCTACTTCCACAACAATATACACGATTTCCACAATCGATGCGAACAGTTGTTCAAGTTCACAAACGGTTTCAGTAGTTGTTAATACTAACCCAAACGTTGTTGCTGCTGCTGCACCCTCAGTAATTTGCGAAGGAAGTTCAGCAAGTTTAACAGCTAGTGGAGCTACTTCTTATTTGTGGAGTACAGGAGCTACTTCTTTTTCTTTGATTGCATCTCCATTTACCACAACAATTTATACCGTTACAGGCACTAACTCAAACGGATGTGCTAGTTCACAAACGGTTTCATTAATCGTTAATGCTAGTCCAACCATTGGCATTGTAGCTTCGCCATCTGCAATTTGCGTGGGAAGTTCTGCAACTATTACAGCATTTGGAGCTGACACCTATACTTGGATTCCGGGGAACTTGTCTGGAGATATTCAAATTGTTTCGCCAAATGCACAAACTATTTATACTATTGCAGGAACTAGCACCTTAACAGGATGCGCAAATACAGCAACAACCGAAATTACAGTAAATCCTCTACCTACTGCTACTGCAGGTGTTACATCTACCTTAACTTGCGCAAATACAACCATATCCTTAACTGGCTCTGGTGGTATAAATTATTTATGGACTGGACCTAGTATTGTTAGTGGAGCCAATAATTCAAATCCAATTGTTGATGCACCAGGAACTTATAGTTTACAAGTAGGTTCAGCTGCAGGTTGCACCTCAACACTATCTACAGTGAGCGTAACACAAAATACAATCGCTCCACCCACAAGCTCTTCTGCTTCAGGTGTTTTAAATTGCACAGTAACTTCGGTAAATGCTAATGCAACCACCACCACAACTCCCGTAACATACAATTGGACTGGCGCGGGAATTACCTCAGCAACAAATATTAGTACAATAACTGCAAATTTTCCTGGCACTTATAATTATACAGTTATGAATACAGCTAATGGTTGTGAGAGTTTGGGTTTTGTAAATGTTACACAAAATCTAATTACCCCTTCTGTGGTTGCTAATACTTCTGGAACCGTAACTTGTTTAACCAACACAATTCAATTAAATGGCACGCCTGCCGCAGGTGTCAGTTACACTTGGTCAGCGCCATCCGGTAGTTCAATTAGTAGTGGCGTTTCATCTCAAAATGCTGTTGGTTCGGGCCCAGGTACTTATACACTAACAGTTCGCTCGTTGTCTAGTGCGTGCCTTAATTCTGCGACGGTAGTTGCAAACCAAAATACAATAGCTCCTATTCCAACTGCAAATCCTTCTAGTTCATTAACATGTTCAAATACTGTTATTACTTTAAATGGAGGGCCTTCAACGGGAGTAACTTATTTATGGTCTGGCCCTGGAATAACTGGTTCTCCGTCCGCACAAATTACAACAGCTAATGCTCCAGGCAGTTATTCATTAGTTGTTACAAATACTATCAATGGATGTTCAGCTTCTGCAACAACTACCGTTATTCAAGATATTTTAACACCAACTGTTACTGCAGCTTCCTCTGGAACTATTACATGTACAACCAATACTGTTCAACTTTCAGGTTCAAGTGAAGTTGGTGTAAGTTATAATTGGTCTGGCCCTGGTTTTAGTGGAGGTACAAATACTCAAAACGTTATTGGAAATAGTGCAGGAATTTATACACTTACAGTTCAATTTGTTTCAAATGGTTGCGTGAGTTCTGCAACAACTGAGGTAATGCAAGATTTAACGGCACCACTAGGTGTTGATGCAGGATTTGATCAATCTTTGACTTGTACAACTTCGTCAGTAACGCTAAGTGGAAGTGTTACCTCCCCTACGAATGCTATTATCAGTTGGACAGGCGCGAATATTTGTGGTTCAACTTCTGCAGCTATTACAGAAGCTTGTGCATCAGGTGTTTATACCTTAACGGCGACAAATCCTTTGATCCAACACCTTAAATTGTTCAACTTCTTCTGCAACTATTATTGCCACTACCAGCACAACGCTAGTTTCTCTTAATTGGAATGGCCCTGGAATCTTATCAGGTGCATCTACAGCAACGCTAACAATAAATCAACCAGGACCATATAATCTTATTTTAACCGATCTTACAAATAATTGTATTGCAACAACTACGGTCAATGTAGTTCAAGATATAACAATACCATCCTTAACAGTTACAGCTTCTGCACCCACTATTTGTGCAGGCAATTCTGTAACACTTACAGCAAATGGCGCAAATTCATATAATTGGTCACCTACCGGACAAACAACAAATAGTATAATTGTTTCTCCAACAAATACAACCACTTATACAATTACTGGTATAGGATTAAATGGTTGCACAAATTCGATCAATCAAAATATTAGCGTTAATGCGTTACCTAGCATTTCAATAAACGGTAACACTAATATTTGCAAGGGATCTTCGTCACTTTTAAACGCTTCTGGTGCAGTTTCATATACATGGAATTCGGGAGCTACCACAAATTCAATTAGCGTTACGCCAACGCTTTCAACTTCATACGATGTTACCGGCGAAGATGGAAACGGATGTTTAAATACCTCATCTCTGACAGTAAATATTATTCCTTCCAAAAACATTTCAGGCATTATAACAAGTACAGCTGGAGCAACTGGAGGAGATATAATTATATACAAATATACAGGAGCTCTCAGTCAGTGGGTTCAATTAACGCTTACACCAATTAGTGGGACTTATGCATTTAATAACGTTGATAGTGGATTGTATGTTATTAGGGCAATTCCAACAGCTACCAATATTCAAGTTACGTATGCGCCTAATTCTATTAGCTGGCAAGGTGCAACAATTATTAATCACGGCTGCACAAATAACACTACTCAAAATATAGATTTAAAGGGGCTGGAACAAATTGCCCTGGGAACAGGTGTTATTACAGGGACAATTACAGAAGCAAGCGGCTTTGGAGCAAGAATGAGTAACGAATCAAAACCGATGAGTCCTGGAAATCCAATTGGTGGTATTATTGTAAAAGGTGGAAAAAATCCTGGAGGACAAATGTTCGTGCAAACAATTACAGATACAACTGGCGCCTATACTCTTGAAAATTTACCACTAACAGGAACAGATGATTATTTTGTGTTTGTTGATATCCCGGGTCTTGATACAAATTTTACTTATCATTATGTGTTAACTTCTGGTGCCAACCAACTTAATGGATTAAATTTCACTGTTGATTCAATATATATTAATCCGATAGCTAATTTTGCAACAGGTATTTCAAATGATCAAAGTGTATTAGAGAGCAAAATCACATTGTTCCCAAATCCAGCTAATCAAAAATTTTCATTAGAATATGAATTAATAAAATCTGCTAATGTATTAATCGAATTATTTGATATGCTTGGAAAATCCGTCAAAATGCTTTTACCGGCAACAGAGCAAAGTAAAGGTGTTCACAAAAATTCATGGCAAATTAACGACCTAAGTGCTGGTTTATATTTTATTAAAATTAGCATAAATGGTTATGAAAGTACCATAAAACTATCAGTGACTAAGTAAGTATCTTTAGTTTATTTTTAAAGCTATTAATGTTTTTATCTTATATTTACAATACATTGTAAAATTTAATAAAGATTAATCTTATGTTTTAAATTTGAATAATAACAAATAGCATGAACAAAAAACTATTCTTTTCTTTATTTTTTATAATAATTACTATCTCGCAATTATTAGTAGCTCAAACTACAGAAACCAAAAAAAATGATTCAAATGTTTTCGATGAGAATGCAGCATTTAATTTTGCAAAAGCTAAGGGAATTAAAGCAACCGAAATTAATGGTTATGTTCAGTTTTTAAAAAATGAGTTTTCATCAAAAAAAGCATTACAAAAACAAGGACATGTGCATTCTCCTTATGAGTCGTCAGGAACTCTTGGTGAAAGCGAAACGGTAATTTATTTAGAGCCAAATAAACCTATGAGTTTAGGTTGCCAAAATATGGGTTTTGAACAATATAATTTTACCGGATGGACTGGTGGTAGCGGAATAACTTCAGCAGGTGTGACTATGGCCAATTATGGCGTTTTGGGCACGACAATTTTAAATGGCGCAGGTAATAACGTATCCTTGTTTAATACAACAAATTATCACACTCTCATGACAGTGCCTCCAATTGACCACAATTATCCTTTTGTAGTTGGATACGACTCATTAGCTTGCAAAGCTGTTGGTTCGCAAACTATTTCTCAAATTCCATTTGTTAGTCCTTTTAGTTTTGATCCTGTTTCGGTTAGGATGAATGGTGCTGTTGCTAACAATAGAGCTTGTAGATTAAAATATATTGCAACCTCCTCTACTATTAATCAACGCTTATCATTTAGTTATGCTGTTGTTCTTCAGAATGCGGGTGGTCACTCAGTGGGTGAATCTCCCTATTTTAAAGTTGAAGTTAAAAATGAATCTACTGGGGTTATTTTATCAGGTTGTCCCTCTTATACCTTTAATACAAATTCAACTCTCCCCTCTGACTCAATATTTCAATCTACAACTGGCAATGTATTCGATCCAACAATTTATAGAAAATGGCAAAATTATTCTATAGATTTATCGACTTTGCCTCTAGGAACAAACATTTCTATCAATTTTGAAGTTGGTGGATGCTCATTAGGTGGTCACTGGGCATATGCATATGTTGATGCTGAATGCGGTGGTCTAGGAACTCCTTATGCAAACTGGTGCTCTGGAACCTCTTTTGCAACTTTAGTTGCGCCAACGGGATTTAACTCTTATCAATGGAGCGGTTCAGGAGGTTTAATTTCAGGAGCTACTAATGATACTTTACAAGTTGCTGCACCTATTGCTGGTGCAGTATATACTGTTAGCATGGTTTCTCCTGGCGGTTGCGTGCTAACGCAAACGGTAAGCATTCCACCAAATACTACTGTAAATATTATTAATTTAAATTCAACAAGTTCTTGCGCTAATGGTAGCTCAGGAACGGCTTATGTGCAAGCTAACGGAAGTAATGGAATATATACGTATCAGTGGACTAGCACCTCTGGATTAACTAATGGCAATGTAGTCAGCACATCTCAAACAGCCTCAG
>JBIKOX010000225.1:0-4477 GCA_044357775.1 Bacteroidia bacterium
CATTAAAAGTGAAAATGAGATTAAAGTATTTCCTAACCCCGCAACCGATAATTTGTCAATTCAATATAAATTAAAAACCAACTCTGTAGTAAACATCGAGTTATTTGACATACTTGGCAATTCACTTAAATCACTTTTACCGGCAACAGAGCAAAGTAAAGGTGTTCACAAAAATTCATGGCAAATTAACGAGCTAAGTGCTGGTTTATATTTTATTAAAATTAGCATAAATGGTTATGAAAGTACCATAAAACTATCAGTGACTAAGTAAGTATCTTTAGTTTATTTTTAAAGCTATTGGCTATATGGCTGATAGCTTTTTTTATTATATTTGAATAGCAAAATGATTTTTAACAAAAAAAATAGTTACCTATTATTTTTCATTTGTATTTATTATACAAGTGCATTTTCACAAACCTATAATTTTAAAAATTACAATACCGATCAAGGCTTACCACAATCACAAGTCTTGTCTATTTTTCAAGATCATAGAGGAAATATGTGGTTTGGAACAAATAGCGGTGGAGCATCAAAGTTTGATGGAAATAAATTCACAACAATTTCAGATAATGATGGCTTAATAAATAATGCTGTATTTTCAATTATTGAAAACAACAAAAATCAAATGGTTTTTGGAACAAGTAAAGGAATTAGTGTGTTTAACGGCATTAATTTTAAAAATTACAATGAAAAGCAAGGTCTGACAAATAGTTGGGTTTTTAAACTTTTGCAGGATGGTGATAAAACTTGGATAGGCACTCAAGAAGGCGTTTATATTTTAGAAAATGAAAAAATTAGACGTTTTACTTTTGATAAAATATTGAATACAGCTGCCGTATTTTCAATCTTTATTGACTCCGAAAAAAAAATATGGTTTGGAACCATAAATGATGGCGCTATTTGTTTTGACCCTACCACTAACTCATTTACTCATTTCAATAAAAATAATGGTCTGCAACAAAACTTAGTTTTTTCGTTTCAAGAAAATAAAGAAAAAGAAGTTTTAGTTGGAACTGTTGCTGGAGTAAATATAATAAACAGGAACAATAAAATTAGAAATTGTGATTACATTCCACTTGAATTTAATGTAGGGTTTAGAAGTATGCTAAACAGTTCAAAAAATGAAGAATGGTATGGAACATCTGATATTGGATTATATCGTTTTTCAAATAAAGTTTTAAAACAGTTTAATGCCTTAAATGGACTTACAAATAATACAATCATGTGTTTATTTGAAGATAGGGAAAATAATTTATGGTTAGGAACTGATGGTTCGGGTGTTTATAAATTTGTCGGCGAGCAATTTACTTCTTATACAATAAAAAACGGATTAACTGATAACTACATCAATGCAACAGCAGAGGATAAAACTGGAGCATATTGGGTAGCTTTAAGAAACAATGGTATTGCAATAATTGAGGGGACAAAAATAACAAGTCACACATTTAATACAGCAAATATAAACGCTATACCAGACAATGAAATCTTAACTATTTTACCAGTAAAAGATGGCAGAATATTTTTAGGAACTAAAGATGGATTATGCATTTATGAAAAGGGAGTTTTTAAAACATACTCTGAGAATAATTTTAGACACAAATATATTTTATCTTTATTTGAAGACAGTAAGAATAATATTTGGATAGGAACTAATGATGGACTTTTCAAATATTCAAATGGGGCAATAAATAACATACAAGCTGTTAATGCGCTAAAAAAATCTGATATAAATTTTTCGATATTTTGTATAAATGAAGATAAAAATGGAAGCATATGGGTGGGTACAGAAAATGGAGTCATGCAATTAAAAAACGATGAAATCACTTTTTATTCTGAGGCAAATAATTTTACAAAAAAAAGAATTTTATCGATTGTAAAGGATAAAAAGCAAAATTTGTGGTTTGGAACAGAGGAAGGAATTTTTAATTATAATTATTTAAATTTTACAAAAATTTCGCAGAAAAATGGGCTATCTTCTACATTTATAAATTTTTTACAACCAGATAATCAAAATAGATTACTAATTGGTACAAATACAGGAATTGATATTTTAGACTTAACAGAGTTTTATAATTCGAAAATCAAAATTAAACATTTAGGAAAAGAAGATGGTCTCTTAAATCTTGAATCCAATTATAACTCTTCTTCAATTGATAAAGATGGGCGAATTTTAATTGGCACCATTTCAGGTCTTGAAATTTACAATCCAAAATTTGATAAATATAATGTCAAGGAAGCCAATACAAGTATTACTTCTATAAAATTATTTTTTGGTCAAGAAAATATTTTGAATTATTGTACAGGTATTGATTCCACTTTTTTACTTCCTAAAAATCTAACATTACCTTTCAATAAAAATCATATTACATTTCAGTTTATAGGAGTTAGTTTAACTGCACCAGAAAAAGTAAAGTATCAATATAAATTGGACGGATTAGATGACAACTGGACGCCTGTTACTTCAAAAACAGAAGCAACATATTCTTCTTTACCACCTGGCACTTATAAGTTTATGTTAAAAGCAATGAATAATGATGGAGTGTGGAATGAACATCCAATTACTTATGAGTTTGTTATTTCACCTCCTTGGTATAACACATGGTGGTTTTACTCACTTTGTATCATTTCTTTAATTAGTGGTATAGGAATTTACAATTTTATGCATACTAAAAAATTAATTGCTGATAAACAAAAACTTGAACGCATAGTTGATGAAAGAACGCATGAGCTGCGCGAAGAAAAAGAAAAAGTAGAAATCATTAACAAAGAAGTTATTGAACAAAAAACAGTAATTGAACACCATAATGTTGAAATTATGGATAGTATTAAATACGCAAAAAATATTCAAGAAGCATTGCTTCCTAGTTTAAGTGAAATAAATAATTTATTTGAAAATTGTTTTATACTATATATGCCCAAAGATATTGTCAGTGGAGACTTTTATTGGTTTGCGAAAAATGGTGATACTCGTTTTATTGCCGCTGTTGATTGTACTGGACACGGCGTACCAGGTGCTTTTATGAGTATTGTAGGTAATACGTTATTAAACGAAATAGTAAATGAAAAAAAAATAACTGTGCCCGGCGATATTTTATTAGAACTTCACAAAGGAGTTAAAGTTGCCTTAAACCAAAATGCACAGGAATTCGAAAGAAGAGATGGAATGGATATAACTTTATGTGCATTTAATACTAATTCAAATCAAATTCAATACGCTGGAGCTAATCGCCCACTATGGATTTACAGAAAAAATAAAGGTTACGAATTAGAAAATATTAAAGCTACTAAATATCCAATTGGAGGGCTAGAGTTAGAAGAAAACAGAACATATCAAAATCATATTATACATGTAGATGAAGGCGACTGTTTATATTTATTTAGTGATGGGTTTGCAGATCAATTTGGAGGACCAAAAGGTAAAAAATTCATGGTAACTAATTTACAAAAAACACTCTTAGAAAACGTTAAAAATCCAATAGAAATTCAAAAACTAAATTTAACTAATGCTTTTAATTCTTGGAAAGGCGAAGCTGAACAGGTTGATGATGTATTGCTAATCGGTATCAAAATTTAGTTTTTGGATCACTGGTTTTATTTATCGCCACTCTTGTACTTGCTTAAATCAGTAATTTATTTGCGCAGCTTTTTTTAATTTTAGTTAGTTTTTTTATAACTGTACAATTTTCATCAGGCAACTTTTATATCCATTGCTTACAGATAGAAACATTCAACTGTTGTAGTTGCATTTTTTATTTTTTTCTAAGTATTAATAATGGCGTTTTTGTATCGAAAGCAACTTCATTAGAATTGTTTCTCAAAAAAATTCTATCATACCAGTTCTTATTTTGCTTTGTAAATAATACTACTATTGAAGGTTTATGTTTAGTCATATCACTTTGCAAATGCTCAGAAATAGTTTTATCAATTTTCATTTTCCTGAAATGAAAATACGTACCTTTTGTAATATGTTTAGTTGCAATTTTGTTTAAATTACTCAGCACTTCTTCAAGTTCAATCATATAATCATAATGATAAACATGAACTTTAGCCCTAAATAATTTAGCAAATTCTTGCACAGTAGATAATTCATTTTTTATATTGCCTAAATCTGAAGCATACCAAACTTCTTTGATTGGACTTAAACGATAATTTTTTGGTACAACTATTAATGGTACAGGAGAATGCTGAATTAACCATGATGTTGTTGTTCCCATAATTTTTTTTATAGCTCCACCACCTCTTGTGCTAATGCATACATAATCAAAATTATTAGTTTTAATATAGTTTAGTATTATAGTATTGACGTCAATTCCTGCATCAACAACACAAGAATATTTCCCTCTCTTTAAATTATAGGATTTGTAGATGGAATCAATAAATCGGATTAAGCTTTCTAAGCTATGTTCTTTGTTTGATTTTTTATCAGAATCAATATTCCATAAATTGTCTTCAATACCTTCAAAAACATGATAAAACA
>JBIKOX010000206.1:0-5105 GCA_044357775.1 Bacteroidia bacterium
CATAACCATAAATTGTTCCTCCTGTCGGGAAATCGGGAGCTTTAATGTGTTTCATCAAGCCATCAATATCAATGTTATTGTCATCGATGTAAGCTAAGATTCCATTAATAACTTCTGTTAAATTGTGAGGTGCCATATTAGTTGCCATACCTACAGCAATTCCAGAAGCACCGTTCATTAATAAATTTGGAATCCGAGAAGGAAGAACCGTTGGCTCTGTTAATGAGTCATCAAAATTCGGACGAAAATCAACTGTATCTTTTTCTATATCACTTAATAATTCTTCTGTAATTTTACGGAATCGCGCTTCCGTATAACGCATTGCAGCTGGAGGATCACCATCAACAGAACCATAATTACCTTGTCCATCAACTAACATATAGCGTAAACTCCATTCTTGTGCCATACGAACCATTGTGTCGTATACAGAGGTATCTCCATGAGGATGGTACTTCCCTAAAACTTCCCCAACAATACGGGCCGATTTTTTATATGGTCTGTTATGCAATACTCCCAAATCTAACATTCCATACAAAACCCTGCGATGTACTGGCTTTAAACCATCTCTTACATCAGGTAAAGCACGACTCACAATAACCGACATCGAATAATCGATGTAAGCTGTTTTCATTTCTTCTTCAATGTTAATTGGGATAATTTTCTCTCCGCTCATATTCTATTTTTATTTTTTATTTCGTAGTTATTAGTAATGAATTATTATGAAATAATGGCAGTAAAAATTTTAATTAAAAATAAAAAAATTAACTTTTAAAAATTTCGTAATAGGCATTGAAAATACCATTTTTATTGGTAACATAGGTCTATAGTTATTAACACTTTTGATGTTAAAAAAAATACTGAACATTATTTATAAAACTGACATTATCGGTTACTTTTGATTGTGGCATTAATTATGTTTACAACAACTAAACGAACAATAATATTATGGAAGCAAAATTTTCACAACGCGTAAAAGACGTCATAACGTTTAGCAGAGAAGAAGCTCTTAGATTAGGGCATGATTATATTGGAATTGAACACTTAATGCTTGGCATGATTCGCGATGGCGAAGGTGTAGGAATTAAATTGTTGAAAAATTTAGCCATTAACATGCAAGATTTTAGGAAGCAAATTGAACAAAGTTTACCTATATCCATGAAAAAAGTAAATAATTTGGCAAATATTCCTTTGGTTAAACAAGCAGAAAAAACTTTGAAATTAACCTATTTAGAAGCCAAAGTTTTTAAGGCTGCACAAATTGGAACGGAGCATTTGTTGATGTGTATATTAAAAGATAACGATAACGTTGTGACCAAAACATTAAGTAAATATGGGGTTGATTATAACGCTGTAAAATTAGAATTAGAAGGTTTACTTGAAAACCCTCACAAAATTGAAAACTCTGCCAGCAGCGATGATGATGATAGCGAAGAAACATTTGGAACTAGTAGCGGATCCGGAACATCAAAAAAAGCTGGTGAGTCAAAATCAAAAACACCAGTTTTAGATAATTTTGGTAGAGATTTAACAAAAATGGCTGAAGAAGGAAAATTAGATCCTGTTGTTGGTCGTGAAAAAGAAATTGAACGTGTATCTCAAATTTTATCTCGCCGCAAAAAAAATAATCCCATCTTGATTGGTGAACCAGGTGTTGGGAAATCAGCCATTGCTGAAGGTTTAGCTTTGCGTATAATTCAGCGCAAAGTATCACGAGTGCTTTTTGGGAAACGTGTGGTTACCCTTGATTTAGCTTCGTTAGTAGCTGGCACAAAATACCGTGGACAGTTTGAAGAGCGAATGAAGGCGGTTATGAATGAGTTAGAAAAAAATCCAGATGTGATTTTATTCATTGACGAAATTCACACGATTATAGGCGCAGGTGGTGCTAGTGGTAGCATGGATGCTAGCAACATGTTTAAACCGGCTTTAGCTCGAGGAGAAATACAATGCATAGGCGCAACAACATTGGATGAATTCCGTCAACATATTGAAAAAGATGGAGCTTTAGAGCGTCGTTTTCAAAAAGTAATTATAGAACCTGCAACTCAGGAAGAATCTTTACAAATTTTAGATAACATTAAAAGTAAATATGAAGATCATCACAACGTATCCTACACGCCTGAAGCAATTAAAGCATGCGTAACATTAACTGCTCGCTATATAACTGACAGACATTTACCTGACAAAGCAATTGATGCTTTAGATGAAGCTGGTTCTCGTGTTCATATCACTAATATTCATGTGCCTGAAAACATATTGGAATTAGAGAAAAAAATGGAAGATATTAAAGAATTAAAGAATCAAGTTGTTCGCTCTCAAAAATATGAAGAAGCCGCTAAATTGCGTGATACAGAGAAGCAATTGCAAGCACAACTAGAAACTGCTAAAAAAGCTTGGGAAGAGGAAACTAAGCTAAATAGAGTAACTGTAACTGAAGATAACGTTGCGGAAGTTGTATCGATGATGAGTGGAGTGCCTGTTCAGCGTATTTCTCAAAACGAAGGAGAGAAATTGGTGAAAATGGTTGAGCAATTAAAAGGTAAAGTTATTGGACAAGATGAAGCTTTGAAAAAGGTGGTAAAAGCCATACAACGTAACCGTGCCGGATTAAAAGACCCTAATAAACCAATTGGTTCATTTATTTTTTTAGGACCAACTGGTGTTGGGAAAACGCAATTAGCAAAAATTTTAGCTAAACATTTATTTGATAATGATGAAGCCTTAATAAGAATTGATATGAGTGAGTACATGGAGAAATTTGCCGTGACTCGTTTAATTGGAGCTCCTCCGGGATATGTTGGTTATGAAGAAGGTGGACAATTAACCGAAAAAGTGCGTCGTCGTCCCTACTCTGTTGTGTTGTTAGATGAAATAGAAAAAGCACATCCTGATGTATTTAATATGATGTTGCAAGTATTAGATGATGGTCAATTAACTGATAGTTTAGGTCGTAAAATAGATTTTAAAAACACAATCATTATTATGACCTCAAATATTGGTGCTCGCCAGTTAAAAGATTTTGGACAAGGCGTTGGTTTTGGCACTCAAACTCGCGTAGAAAGTGCTGAAGAAAGTAATAAAGGTGTTGTTGAAAACGCTTTAAAGAAAGCTTTTGCTCCTGAGTTCTTAAATCGTATTGATGATGTAGTAATGTTTAACTCTCTAAATAAGGAAGATATTCATAAAATTATTGATATTGAATTAAACGGATTATTTGGGCGTGTAAACTCTCTTGGATATACTATTAAAATTACTGAAGCTGCAAAAGATTTTATTGTTGAAAAAGGTTATGATATACAGTATGGTGCCCGTCCTCTAAAAAGAGCTATTCAAAAGTATTTAGAAGATCCTATGGCTGAAGAAATTATCCAAAGTAATTTAGCAGAAGGTGATCAAATTGAAATTGATTTTGATAAGGAGAAAAATGAAATTGTTGTAAAAACAATTAAACCTAAAACAAAAAAGAAAAAAGAAGATAACTAGTAACACAAAAGCCCTCAAAAATTATTGAGGGTTTTTTATTTTAATTGATGTATTAGTTGTTATTGTCAACATCTATAATCTTTACATCATTTTTAATCCTATCAAATCTGTGTAATCTGCGTTCTATTTCTTTTAAATCACGGATTACAAATTCATGACAACGAGTTATTTTCACATAAATAAAATGGAACGCTGATGACGCAGATAATTAAGATTTTAAGATGAAATCATTTTTAATCCTATTTAAATCAGTGCAATCTGCGTTCTATTTTTTTTAATCACGAATTACAAATGCGTGACAAGAATTCAAACTTAATCTAAAAAGTAGCACCAATAGTCATGGTTAACTGACCTGTAAAAAAGTGATGATTTGCTTTACCATTTCCTTTTCCTAAGACTAAAACACTTCTGTAATCAGCGTATGAACCTTTACCCATAAATTCAAAAACACCATATTTTAAGAACTCAACTCTAACACCAGACTCCACACCAACAATCCAACCTGCAATGTGCCAATTATTATTTAATCGTGTTCCAAGCATTGTAACATCGGTTCTTGGATATACAATACCTGCGCCAGGTTTCACAACAAATCCAATATTAATTTTATTAGCTTTCTCATAAAATTTCCATCGCTTAATAAAATTTACCATCCAAAAATTAGCTCCATCAGTGTGCTCAAAGTGTAATAAATTATTTGGGTCTAAAATAGTATCTTGATCAATGTAATTACCATTAAAATTCCCTTTAATATGTACTTTTTGATAATTTGTTACCACATATTTTGTGTGATCGTAATTAATTTCAATACCAAGGTCTTTTTGGTTGTTAAAATAGTAACCTAACCTTATAACAAACTGAGGAATGGTAATATTTACAACATCTTTAATTTGATTAAAATCAGGTCTATCTTTAGCTACTGCATTGTAAATTGTAAAATCATAGTTGTGATATTTACCAGTTTGAGGATAATAGGTATTTGAATTATCTTGAAAATGAATATTGCTTTTGCTATACATTGCTCTTGTATAGCCCCACATCATATAAATATTTCCTTTTTTTGAGAACTTAGATGAAGAAGGGACTGCAAAAGCATCAGTTTGCGTAAATGAACTAAATGGTAATAATAAAATGCAAAAAACAATGATTTTAATCATGGAATAGAAATATGTTCGGCACAAAGATAACGATTATTGTTTTCTATTTTTATGATAATTCTCAGGTAAGATTCTAAAAATGACTCAGCTAATTTTGGCCATTCTATAAATAAGTAATTTCCTGATGAAAGGTATTCATCAAATCCCAATTCAAACAACTCTTCAACCGAATTCAATCTATACAAATCAAAATGAAAAATTTTAAATTTAGATACTGTATAATACTCATTAACAATTGAATAGGTTGGACTACTCATAGTATCAATAACACCTAAATAATTGCAAATTGATTTAATAAAAGTTGTTTTACCTAATCCCATTGGTGCATCAAATAAAAAAACACGTTTGTTTTTAGCAAACTCTATTAATTTAATTGCAGCTTCCGTATGAAGCTTCGTATCAGAAATATCTAATTTTAAAATTGACATTATGGAATAATAAAATAAAATAATGTAAAAAAGTAAC
>JBIKOX010000272.1:0-2950 GCA_044357775.1 Bacteroidia bacterium
TTAAATCGATAGTAAACCAATGATCATTATTGATGAAAAAAGCTATATTGTTTTTTAAATAGTAAAACCTTTCACCTGCCAGTTGATATTTTTCATTTGTTAGCGAATTTTCAATAAAATAAATTCCGTTTTTTTCGAAAGACTTCATAACATGAATTGTTTTTGACGAATGTTCAATATGCATTCTATTGGAGTATATTATTTTTCCTTTATAATTATAAACATCATCATTTAACTTATTATTAAAAACTGCGCTGCAACAATATATAGAACTATCTTCTTTATTAATAACAATTTGCTTGTATTTGCATTTTATAATTTCAAGACCTGTAGAATCCACTAATCCTTTTGTTGTGATTAGCTTGCTTTCATGCTTAAAAATAGATTCAGTTTCAAAATAGCCACTAGCTTTTGATAATTTAATATTATCAAAACCAGTTGATAACTGTTTACCATTTTTATTAAGAAGAAATAATTTGTCTTGAAATAAAATCTTAAAATAATTAGTAGAATCCTGGTAATTAAATTTTAACTCTTGCTGATCTGAAAAAGAATACATGCTGTCTGGGAACTGCTCAGATAGCAATTTTATTTTTTGATTCTTTTGGTTAATATAAAAATAATCTAGAGCATACGTTTCTTCCCCGGTTAATGGATTTACTTCTTTATTAAACTCGCTTTTATTAGCAACTAAAGCTATTTGACTGGTTTTATCAAATTGAAATACGGAGTCGTATTGCGCAGGAATAATTACCTGCTGATTACTTTTAAACCCCCATTTTTTATTGTCCGAAAATGGAACAATAGCTTGAGAAAATGCGCAAACTACATTTAAAGAAAATAAAAAAATATGTAATGGTTTTTTGATATGTTTTACTAATTTAAAATATTATTTCTCAGCAATTAATTTTTCTAAACTAAACATTTCATCTCGTAAGTTTGCGGCTTTGGTAAAATCCATTTCTTTAGAAGCCTTAAGCATTGCTGTTTTAATTTTAGTGATTTGTTTTTTTAATTCATCTTTACTCATGTATTGTACAACCGGATCGGCCGCTACACTAAATACGCTAGGTTCAATATAGGTTCGCACTAATTGACCATCAAACGTAACTTCTACAGCAGAGTCGTTTGGTTGTAATAAGGCCTTTTTACCGGCTTGCACCGGAGTAATTCCGTTTTTGTAATTATATTCTATTTGGCGTTTTCGTCTTCGCTCTGTTTCATCAATTGTAATTCGCATGCTATCTGTTATTTTATCAGCATACATAATCACTCTTCCATTTACATTTCGTGCAGCTCTGCCTGAGGTTTGAACTAAACTTCTAACGTTTCTTAAAAAGCCTTCCTTGTCTGCATCTAAAATTGCTACCAATGACACTTCGGGTAAATCTAAACCTTCTCTTAATAAATTAATACCAATTAAAACGTCAAACATTCCAATTCTTAACTGACGTAAAATTTCAACACGCTCCAGTGTATCCACTTCGCTATGAATATAACGACAACGTATTTGAAGCTTTGTTAAATATTTTGATAATTCCTCAGCCATACGTTTGGTAAGCGTTGTTACCAAAATTCGTTCATCTTTTGCAACAACTTTATGAATTTCATCCAACAAATCATCTACCTGATTACCACTTGGACGAACTTCAATTATTGGATCTAAGATACCTGTTGGACGAACTAATTGTTCCACAACAATTCCTTCTGCCTTTTGCAATTCATATTCGGCTGGTGTTGCAGAAACATAAATTACCTGCTTTATTAAATCTTCAAACTCATCAAATTTTAAAGGACGGTTATCCATGGCTGATGGCAACCGAAAGCCATATTCCACTAAATTTAACTTGCGCGAATAATCGCCACCAAACATAGCGCGAACTTGAGGCAAAGTTGCGTGACTTTCATCGATAATCATTAAATAATCATCTGGAAAATAATCTAACAAGCAAAACGGACGGGTACCCGGTAAACGCCCATCCATGTATCGCGAATAATTTTCGATGCCACTACAATATCCTAATTCACGCATCATTTCTAAATCATAGTTTACCCGTTCTTCAATACGTTTGGCTTCTAAATCTTTACCATTAGATTTTAAAAAAGCTACATGTTTTACCATATCATCTTGAATATTTACCATGGCATTTTGCAAGGTGTCGGGAGCTGTTACAAAAATATTAGCAGGGTAAATGGTAAACTCAGTAAATTTTTTAATGATATTGCCGTAATGCGGATCAAAGGTTTCAATGGATTCTATTTCATCTCCAAAAAAACTAATACGAACTGCATAATCGGCATAAGATAAATTCACATCAACCGTATCGCCCTTTACTCTAAAAGTACTGCGTTTAAATTCTTCGGTAGTGCGAGAATATAAAGCACCAACTAATTGATATAATAATTTATTTCGAGAAATAATTTGACCTTCTTCTATGGAAATGATATTCTTTTTAAAATCAGTAGGATTACCAATACCATAAATACAGGAAACCGAACTTACAACAATCACATCCCTCCTACCCGATAATAGAGCTGATGAAGCGCTGATACGTAATTTTTCTATTTCATCATTTACTTGTAAATCTTTTTCTATGTAGGTGCCAGTTGTAGGTAAATAAGCTTCAGGTTGATAGTAGTCATAATAACTTACAAAATACTCCACTGCATTTTCCGGAAAAAACTGTTTAAACTCGCTATATAGTTGAGCCGCTAATGTTTTATTATGACTTAAAATTAGGGTTGGTTTATTTACTTGCTGAATAACATTAGCTGCCGTAAACGTTTTACCTGAGCCAGTTACACCCAATAAGACCTGATATTTCGAGTTTGAATTTAAACCTTCAACCAATTGCTTAATTGCGTTTGGTTGATCACCAGTTGGTGAAAATTCGGATATAAGTTTAAATGACATAGGTTAAAGATACTAATGAAAAATAAAAACAAGGTT
>JBIKOX010000141.1:0-8043 GCA_044357775.1 Bacteroidia bacterium
GTGGTTCCTTTTACAAGAGGAAGAGAAAGAAGTAGGGAGCCAGAAACAATAGTTAAAGAATGTAAAGAAGCCTTTGATAAAGGATACAGAGAAGTAACTTTATTAGGTCAAAATGTAAACTCTTATTTATGGAGCGGTGGTGGATTAAAAAAAGAAACTTTAACCGACGAACAAAAAGCAAACTCAACCACATTTGCAGAGTTATTAGAAATGGTTGCTTTAATTAATCCAGATTTGAGAGTCCGCTATTCAACCTCACACCCGAAAGATATGGGAGATGATGTATTGCATATGATGGCTAAGTATGAAAACATTTGCAAGTATGTTCACTTGCCTGTTCAAAGCGGAAACAGTGACGTATTAGAAAAAATGAATAGAGGTTACTCACGCGAATGGTATTTAGATAGAATAGCAGCTATTCGTCGCATTTTACCAGATGCTGGAATTAGTGCAGATATTATTACTGGTTTTTGCGGAGAAACAGAAGATCAGCATCAAGATACATTATCTTTAATGGAGGATGTGAAATATGAATTTGCATATATGTTCTCATACAGCGAACGCCCTAAAACGTTAGCTGAAAGAAAATACGAAGATGACGTTCCTGCTGATGTAAAAAGTCGACGTTTGACTGAAATTGTTGATATGCAGCGTAAACACAGTGAAATAAGAACTAAACAAGGAGTTGGAAAAGTTTACCGTGTATTAGTTGAAAATGTTTCTAAAAAATCTACTGATATGATGAGTGGAAGGAATACTCAAAATACGGTTGTTGTTTTTCCAAAAGGAAATTTAAAAAAAGGCGATTATGTAAATGTTTTAATTACGAGTTGTACTAGTGGAACTTTGATTGGTGAATGTGTTTGAGTTTTTGATAAAAGAAAAATGATTAACGATTAAAGATTGGATTAATTTAATGTATGGCTCACAATTATAAAAATTTGAAGATTTGGCAACGATCAATTGATTTGGTTGATTTATGTTATGACTATGTTGGAGATTTGCCGCATGATGAACGTTTTAATCTGAAATCACAAATTACAAGATGTGCCTGCTCGGTTCCAACTAATATAGCAGAAGGTTGCGGTAAAAGAACTTCAAATCATTTTGCGGAGTTCTTATCTACATCTTTAGGCTCTTGTTTTGAATTAGAAACACATTTAGTAATTTGTGAAAGAAGAAATTTTGGAAAACAAGAATTAAGAGTTCAATTAACAGAAAAAATAAACGAATTAAAAAATATGATATTTAATTTTAGAGAAAAGATTTCAAACGGTAACAAGTCCTAAATCATTTATCCTTTATCATAAATCTAAAAATAATGACATTACAAGATATAAAACAACGTTTTGGAATAATAGGAAGCAATCCTTTATTAGAAAGAGCCATTGAGGTTGCTCGTCAAGTTGCACCCACTGATTTAAATGTGCTAATAAATGGCGAAAGTGGTACTGGAAAAGAAGTATTTCCGCAAATTATTCATCAAAACAGCGCACGCAAACATGGGCAATATATCGCCGTAAACTGTGGTGCAATTCCTGAAGGAACTATTGATAGCGAATTGTTTGGGCATGAAAAAGGTTCTTTTACTGGTGCGCATGAAGCACGTAAAGGTTATTTTGAAGTAGCTGATGGTGGTACTATTTTTTTAGATGAAGTTGGTGAATTACCTTTGACAACTCAAGCGCGTTTGCTGCGTGTTTTAGAAACTGGCGAATACATAAGAGTAGGAAGCAGCAAGGTGCAAAAAACAAATGTGCGTGTTGTAGCAGCAACAAATATTAATTTTAATATCGCAATTGAAAAGGGTAAATTTAGAGAAGATCTTTATTATCGTTTAAACACCGTTCCAATTAATTTGCCTCCTTTACGAGAAAGAAAAGGAGATATCTATTTATTGTTTAGGAAGTTTGCAAGCGATTTTGCAACTAAATACCGAATGCCTGCAGTTAAATTAAGCGTCGAAGCAGAACAAGCATTAGTAAACTATTATTGGCCAGGAAATATAAGACAGTTAAAAAATATTACTGAACAAATTTCCATCATAGAAAAAGAAAGAGATATAACTGTTGAAGGATTATTGCTGTATCTTCCAAATTATAATTCAAGCAAATTACCAGCAATTACTAATACTGCGTTTGGCACTTCGTCATCCTCAGAAATGAATGAGCGAGATTTATTGTATAAGGTATTGTTTGATATGAAAAAAGATTTGAACGATTTAAAGAAAGTCGTTCATAGTATTGTTCAAGTTAGTGGTGGCTCCATAGGTAATTTGCCATCGGATGATTTACAAACCATTAATAAATTATACAATAACGAAAATAATTTTCCAATTGTATCAAATGTTAATGAAGTTAAGGTTCATAATCCTATTATTGTTAAAGATAATCCATTAGGATTTAATCAACCAATAGTGGTTGAAGAATCTTTATCACTCCAAGATAAAGAAATTGATATGATTAAAAAAGCACTCAAAAAACATAAAGGAAAACGAAAATATGCCTCTCAAGAATTAGGTATCAGTGAGCGCACCTTGTATAGAAAAATTAACGAGTATAATATTGAAGAGTAATTTTTATAAAAAAATACTTAAAAAAATCAAGGAATATCAATGTACTTATGAGTTTGTAAAGAAATCATCCACCGAGGATTTTGTTTCACGTATTCCACAATTAAAGGTGTAATTTCATGGCGTTTACTCCACTCAGGTTGTAAATACAAATAACAATCTTTAGATACTTTTAGGGCTTGTTCTTCGGCCCAAATAAAATCATGTTTATTAAACACAATTATTTTTAATTCATGAGCAGCCTTATAATTTTCTTCCTTAGGCAACATCGTTTTTTTTGGCGACAAACAAATCCAATCCCAATTTCCACTTAATGGATATGCCCCTGAAGTTTCGATATACGTTTGAATATGATGTTGCTTTAACAGCGCCGTTAAATAAACTAAATTATAAATTAAGGGCTCTCCACCTGTTACAACTACTGCAGGAGTTTTGCTATCTAGAACGTTAATAATAATTTGTTCAGTTGGTGTTAATGGATGCAAACTAGCGTCCCAACTTTCTTTAACATCGCACCAATGGCATCCAACATCACAACCACCAATTCTTATAAAATAAGCCGCTTTACCGGTGTTATAACCTTCGCCCTGAATAGTATAAAACTCTTCCATTAGAGGCAACAGTTTACCATCATTTAATAAAAGTTGTTCTTCGGGATTTAATCCACTTAGTTTATAACTCACTTTTTTAGTTTTTTGTTATTGGATTTAAGTTGCTAAATTTTTCTTCAACTTAAAACTAATAACTTTTCTCAAACAACTTCTAAAGGCTCCAATAAGTTAAGCCCTTAATTTTATTTTTATACATTCCCTTTATATCTACTAAAACACCTTTGGTAGCTAAAATTGATTTAAAGAATTTTTCATCTAAACTTTTGTATTCTTGGTGGTTTACAGCCACAATAACACCATCATAACCCTTTGCTAACTTATTTAAACCAAAACCATATTCGTGCTTAAGTTCATTTGAGTCGGCATGTGGATCGACGATTTCAACTTTTACACCAAACGATTTTAACTCTTTAACAATATCGGCTACTTTACTATTTCTAATATCACTAACATCTTCTTTAAAGGTAGCGCCCATAATTAATACTTTTGATTTACTTATATTTTTACCAGCAGCAATAATTTTTTTAACGCATGTTTTTGCAACATAAAAACCCATACTATCATTAACATAACGTCCGCTATTTATAACGCGCGCATGGTAACCTAAGGACTCTGCTTTGTAAGTTAAATAATAGGGGTCAACACCAATACAATGCCCACCAACTAACCCAGGAGAAAATTTTAAGAAATTCCATTTGGTTCCTGCAGCTTCTAAAACATCGTAAGTATTAATATTCATTTTATTAAAAATGATTGATAATTCATTCATTAATGCAATGTTTACATCACGTTGCGTATTTTCAATAATCTTTGCTGCTTCTGCTACTTTAATGCTTGAAGCACGATGAGTTCCAGGCTCAACAATAATTTCGTAAGTTTTTGCAATATTTTCTAAACTATCAGCATCACAACCCGAAACTATTTTTAAAATTTTTGTAATTGTATGTTCCTTATCACCCGGATTAATGCGCTCAGGAGAATAACCCACTTTAAAATCTATTACAAATTTAATTCCAGATTCACGCTCTAAAACAGGAATACAATCATCTTCAGTACAACCAGGATAAACTGTAGATTCATAAACAACATAATCGCCTTTTTTTAATACTTTTCCAACTGTAGTTGAAGCACCAATTAAAGGTTTTAAGTCAGGTAAATTATGTTCATCAATTGGAGTAGGAACTGCTATAATAAAAAACTTGGCTTTTTTTAAGTCTTCCAATTTATGAGTAAAAGTAATATCCGAATCAGCGAAATCTTTTTTAGTTAATTCATTACTTGGATCAATTCCTTTATTCATCATATCAACACGCTTGGCATTAATATCAAATCCAATTACTTTTACTTTTTTTGCAAACGCTAATGCAATTGGCAAACCAACATAACCTAGACCGATTACTGCAATTGTAGCTTTTTTATCAACTATGTCTTTATAAATTCCCATACTATTTTTTTTTCTTAAGTTATAATCTTATTAATTTTTCAAAACTGATTCAGGACGCAATGCATAAATACGTTCAATAATATCTACTACTTTTAAACCTTCTAATGCGTTTGTTGTAATTTTAGTTTTTCCGGTAATGGTATCAACAACGTTTTCTATAACGTTATGATGGTTATTTGCTGAACCTTTATAAGCACCGTAATCATTAGCTGCATTAGTTTCTTCTAAAGCAGGCATCGTATAATCTTTAATGTTACAAATATCTACCTGATCCATATATTGACCACCAACCTTAATGCTTCCGTTACTTCCAATAATAGTAAGTGACGATTCTAAGTTTTTGTCCCAAACGGCGGTTGAGTAATTAATACTTCCCATACCACCGTTTACGAAATCAAAACTAACAAAACCACTATCTTCAAAAGCTGTTGAATTTTGGTGATTAAAATCGGCAAACTTTGCCTGAATATTTTTAATATCACCAAACACCCAATACATAATATCAATCCAATGTGAAAACTGTGTGAATAAAGTTCCACCATCTAAATCAGCAGTACCTTTCCAGCCACCAGCTTTATAATAGCGTTCATCACGATTCCAATAACAATTTAATTGAACCATGTAAATGTCTCCTAATGTTTTATTGATTACAATATCTTTTAGCCAAACACTTGGCGGAGAATAACGATTTTGCATCACACAAAAAACCGTTTTGCTATGTGACAAGGCAGAATATATTACTTTTTCACAGTCTGCTTTACTTAATGCCATAGGTTTTTCTACAACCACATGCTTATTTGCTTCCAAGGCTTTTAAAGCATGTTCAGCATGCAAGCCGTTTGGAGTACAAACATTAATAACTTCAATTTCAGGATGATTGTTTAATAATTCATCAACTGAAGTGTAAAATTTTTCCACAAGATTATCAATACCTAATTTCTCTAAAGGTGCTATATCACAAACGGCAACGAGTTCACAATTTGGATTACGTCTAACCATTTCAGCATGACGTTTTCCAATATGTCCTTGACCAATTACTCCAAATTTTATTTTTGTCATTTTATGAAATTCTTTTTACTAAATTATTTTCCAATTTATAGGTTTGTCCACTTTCCATGCATGTGGCATTACCAGCTGCATCAAATTCTAATCGATGTCCAAATTCGCTCATCCAACCAATTTGACGAGATGGATTACCAACAACTAATGCAAAAGCTGGAATTGTTTTTGTAACAACTGCACCAGCTCCAATAAACGCATATTCGCCAATATCATGACCACAAACTATGGTTGCGTTTGCACCAATACTAGCACCTTTACCAACATGTGTTTTAGCATATTCAGATTTACGATTAACAGCACTGCGAGGATTAATTACATTGGTAAAAACCATCGAAGGCCCTAAAAAAACATCGTCATCGCAAATCACTCCTGTATATATTGATACATTATTTTGCACCTTTACATTATTACCTAATTTTACTTCAGGAGAAATAACAACATTTTGACCAATATTGCAATTTTGTCCTAAAATGCAATTAGGCATAATGTGACTAAAATGCCAGATCTTAGTGCCGCTTCCAATAACACAACCTTCGTCAATAAATGCAGAGGGGTGCGCAAAATATGATTTTTCCATAGTTAATTTAGACCTACAAACTTAAGAAATAAAGCTGAATTGACGTATTTTTTGAACTACTTTGACGAAAAAAAGATAACATTGCTAAAAATATAGATTTCTTGAGTTTTAGATTAAACATAAAATACTATTTAGTTCATAAATTAGGCTTTACAAACAAAGAAGCAATAAGAGCTATTGAATACAGAAAATTAAAAGTTAATGGTATAATTATTACTGAAAATATTGAGTTTGATGAAACTTGGGAAATTTATTTAGAAGATCAACTCTTAAAACCAAATACCCCTTTTACATATATTGCATTTTATAAACCAAGAGGAATTGAAACCACTCACAATAAAAATATTTCAAATAATTTAACAACGGTTTTTACTTTTGAAAAACATTTAGGCTTTGCAGGAAGATTAGATAAAGAATCAGAAGGCTTGTTGTTACTTTCTAATGACGGAAAATATATTCAAAGTTTATCTGATCCTAAAAAAGAAAAGGAGAAGGAATATATCGTATCCGTAAACAGACCAATCACAAACGATTTTATTAAAAAAATGTCAGAAGGAGTTGACATAATTATTTGTAAAACCAAGCCATGCTTTATTGAAAAAATATCAGAGTTTGAATTTAAAATAATTTTAACTGAAGGAAAAAATAGACAAATTCGACGCATGTGTAAAGCACTGGGATACTTGGTTGCAAGTTTAATTAGAGTAAGAATAGACAAAATACATTTAGGTGAATTAAAGCCTGGTGAATTTAGAGAAGTTATTTTCGACTAAATAGTAACTATGATTAATTATTAAAGAAATTAATTCAACAATTAAAGTAGTTGCAAACCAAAAAATCACTCATTATTAATGTTTTTTTAGCTAGTGGAACCTACTTATATTTTTTACTATTTTTTTTAATCACAAGACATTTTCAATAACTTTAAATGTTCGAATTAGTAATTGAAAAGTGCAATTGGACATATGCACTTAAATAGCACTCCGCATTGCCTTCTCGTTTGACTAAACAACAAATATTTTGCACTCAAAAAATAATTTTGAATAAGATATTATTTACTTAAAACAAACTTACTCTTAAACAGCCTTGTTTTTTCTTTGTTTGATATAGAATAAAAATAAATTCCATTCTGATAATTTCGCAAATCTACTTTTGATTTTCTCTCTATCAAATTTATTTCATCAATTAATTGACCATTAAAATCAGTTATTTTCATCAAAACATTTTCTTCTTGCGAAACAATACTCAATTCACTTACAGTCGGATTAGGAAAAACCAAAAAAGAAGTTCCAATTGATTTTTCATCAATACCAGTAATGCCAGAGAAACTTTATATTAACACGGAATAATTTGAACTTTTGAAAAAATAGTTATCGGAAGTTCGAATTCCCTGTGAGATAATTAAAAAAAGCCCCTGATTATCAAGGGCTTTGGAGGTGGTGGAGCCAAAGAGACAAAAGTCGAACTCTTTGACCGAGGATTTAGACAAACTTGTCAACTGTTTTAGGATAATTAACTCACGGAAAATTAAACTTAAAACATTGAAGAAATGAGAAATATCAACAAGAGCAATGGCTTTATTCCCATCTATCGTAGTCTTTTTGAAGAACCTATTTGGCTAACATTTACCCCTGAACAAAAGATTATTTATTTAACACTAATAGCCAAGGCAAACCACGCTGCAAATGAATGGTCTTTTAAGAGGATGTAAATTAAACTGTGTCAAGTTCAAAAATAATAGAACTTTAACACACGGTTTAAGAAATGGAAAATAAAA
>JBIKOX010000142.1:0-8002 GCA_044357775.1 Bacteroidia bacterium
ATCATGGAGTTACGGATTCAGCAGTTGAGTTTAGTATCTTAATGCTTTGTTTTACCGCTGTTTCAACAACGTATATATTTGGAACATTACTAACCGCAAATGGTAATTTAAAACAATTAAATTCAATGGCCATCATTGGCATTTGCATAAATTTAGTTTTAAATTTCATTTTAATACCACGCTATAAAGCTTTAGGAAGTGCCTATTCAAGTTTAGTAACTCAATTTTTTACTGCAGGAATTCAAATCTACTTTGCTTATCAAATATTTAAATTTAAAGTTAATGTCAGATTAATAGTATCGTTATTAATATTCATTTTAGGTATTGTTGTCTTTAATTATGCATCTAGAAGCTTTACTTCCAACTGGATGGTAAACTTTGCTATTATGCTTGCTTTTTCTGGGATCTGGGCTTTTGTTTCTGGCTTAATAAATTTGAAATCAATTTTTAGATTTATTAAGTACAAGTAGTGCTTTTGTCCTAAACTAATAATGAATTACCTGGCTTATCCAATCTATTTACATTAAAAAAAGCTGAATTTTATTTGAAAATAGTATATTTGGCGGATGAATAATTCAGATATAAATAGTGAATCAATGAAGCTCATAGCTAAAATCTATACATTCAGAAAAAAGTTGATTATTGTTAGTTTAATAGCTGCAATTAGTTCAACAATAATTTCACTAATAATATCGCCACAATACAAAGCAACGGCAATTGTTTTTCCATCTCGTACATTTTCTGTATCTAAACTTTTAATTGAGCAAAATCAGGGATCTCAAGAAGATTACATGGATTTAGGTGATGAAGATGACGCTGAGAAATTATTGCAAATTTTAAATTCTTCCGAAATAAGAACAAGAATTGCAGATAGATATGATTTATGGACCAATTGGGATATTGAGAAAAACACTGTTCATTCAAATCATTATTTAAAACTGAAATGGGAAGATATGGTTAGTTTTAAGCGAACTAATTATGTTTCAATTAAAATAGAGGTTTACGATTATGTTGCAAACCGCTCTGCAGATATTGCTAACGCAATTATAGCCTATGCTGATACTGTTAAATTTGCGATGACAAGGCAAGTTGCAGAACAAGCTCTAAATATTACAAAAGAGGAATATAATAATACTGTTATTAGAATAAGTGAACTAGAGGATAGTTTACAAGTAATAAAAGAGTTAGGGGTTTTAGATAATAAAATTGAAATTGAAGCATATTCTAGAAGTATGGCTAAGGCAATTGAAAAAGGTAATGAAAAGGCACAAAAAAAACTACAGGAAAAACTGGATTTACTTAAGAAATATGGTAGCTCGTACGATAATATTTTTTCAAATCTTAAAAAATATCGGTTAAAGTTTCCAATTATCAAAAACAAGTACGATGAGGCTTTGGTAAATTATAATAAGCCAATGCCTGCTGAGTTTGTTATAGAGAAAGCTGTTGCAGATGAAAGTAAGGCTAGGCCTTATAGGTGGTTAATAGTTCTTGTTTCAACTTTTTCTGCATTTTTATTATCTTTATTATACTTGATAAGTATCGCAAATTTTGCTGAACTTAAAAAAAAAATAAACCAGCAATTAAATTCTCAAAGTCAAAATTAATGGAAAATTTTAAAACTCAAGACATCCTTAAAACATTGTTTCCTTACTGGAAAAAATTAGTAATTATTTCAATTATTTCTGTCATTGTTGGTGTTTTTATATCGTCCGAAATGGTTATTAAACCGTTATACAAATCCTATGCAATTGTATATCCAATTAATTTAGCCCCGAGTTCGGAGGAATCAAATACCGAGCAACTATTGCAATGGTTTAATAGTGAAGAAGTAAAACAAGCGGTTGCTAAAAAGTTTAACTTGTTTACGCATTATAAAATCGATACATTAGATGTAAAACATCAAACGTATTTTAATTTAAAATGCAAAGAACTAATTTCAATTAATGCCACTTTATACGAATCAATTGAAATCTCCGTAAAAGATCAATCTCCCGAGATGTCAAAAAAAATTGCGCAAGGCATAATTGATGCTACTAATGATTTAATTATGTCGGCTAAAAAAGAAGTACTTAAAGAATATATTTATAATTACCAAAACGAATTAAAGTTATCCGTAATTACTATCGATTCAATTAAAACGTTGGTTAATGACATCAAAAAAGATTTTAATATCATCGATGAAAAATCACAAGCTAAATATATTTCAAAGGAGTTAGCTAGCGCTTCCAAATTATCAGAATCAAATTTCAAAACAGCTGAAGGCATTAAAACAAAAGGTGCAGATTTAGATAAAATGAATAAAATGATAACAGGTCAAGTAAAAACATATAACTTTTTAAGCAATCAAGTTGCATTGTATCATTTAGATAAAATCAGTTTTACTAATGTGGTATCAAAGCCAACATTACCAGATAGTAAATGTTACCCAATACGATCCTTAATAATTGCTATAATTACAATTTCAACCTTGCTAATTGCTTGTATTGCTATTATCTTTTTAAATTCTAAGAATCAATCAATTGATTAAACTTAAAAATACTTATGTATTTTATTTTGTCATCATTAGTTACATTTTAATTAATGCATATGTTTTGCTTTTTGCAAAAGATATGTTTTATCTTTTCAATTTATTGCCATTTTTAATTTTAATTATTTTATTGGCTGTTTTTGATATCGAAAAACTCATGTATTTGATGGTTTTTTCTACTCCTTTAGCCATTAGTTTAAAAGAGTTAGGTATAAATAATGGTCTCAATTTAAGCCTACCTGCAGAACCGTTAATGATAGGCATTACATTTATTTATTTTTTAAATGAATTAAATAGTGGCTTTACATCTAATCGAATTTTAAAGCATCCAATTACACTAATTATAATTATTCAATTAATATGGATTCTAATTACAAGCATTACAAGTGAATTACCAATAATTTCAATGAAATTTATATTAGCTCGTATTTGGTTTTTAACATCATGCTACTTTATTTGCACCGAATTATTTAAAAAGAAAAGCGCAATAATAAACCATTTATTATTTTATTCAATTGCATTGTTTATCGTTGCTATTATTACAACTATAAAACATTCTAGCTATGCATTTGATGAAAAAATTGCCGATTGGATTGTTTCTCCTTTTTATAATGACCATACTGCATACGGAGCAGCTTTGGCTATGTATATTCCAGTTATGTGTGGTGTGTTATTTATGAAGAATATTTCAAAAAGAATTAAAATTGTTTGTTTTATCATGTTAAGCATATTTATTATGTCCATTATTGTTTCATTTGCCAGAGCAGGTTGGTTAAGTTTAGTGGTTTCGTTAGCTGTATTAGTAAGTTTATTATTAAAAATAAAATTCAGAACAATACTATTAACCATCATTGGAACTGTTGTTATTTTCATGTCTTTTCAAACAGAAATTTTAATGGTGTTGGGAAGAAATAATACAGATTCGGATGGTGATATTTCAGCAAACATTGAGTCTATGTCAAATATATCCACCGACGCGTCTAATTTAGAGAGATTAAATAGATGGAGTTGTGCCTTACAGATGTTTGAGGAAAAACCGTTTTTAGGTTTTGGACCAGGTACCTACCAATTTTTATATGCACCCTATCAAAAAAGTAGCTTAAAAACAATTATATCAACCAACTTTGGCGATAAGGGAAATGCACATAGTGAATATTTAGGTCCTTTATGTGAGCAAGGTTTGATTGGGTCATTGATTGTAATTGCTTTAGTTTTTGCTGTCATGTTTTTGGGTTATAGATTAGTTTACAGTGTTAAAGACCGGTCTATAAAAATTTTAACCATTACTATTGTAATGGGTTTAAGCACCTATTTTGTTCACGGATTTTTAAATAATTTCTTAGATACAGATAAAGCTTCTGTTCCATTTTGGGGCTTTTTAGCGATGCTCGTTTGTATTGACGTCTATTTTAAAGACGAAAAATTAGTAGAAGACGAGAAATTAATTTAATAAATTGGATTAATTTAGGTATCCAAAATTTTTCAAATTAGAATCGTTGCTTCTCCAATCCTTAGCAACCTTTACAAATAATTCTAAAAATATTTTTTTTCCGAAAAAGGTTTCTGCATCTATTCGAGCCCTTGTTCCTACTTTTTTCAACGCTTCACCCTTATGACCAATAATAATTCCTTTTTGGCTATCTCGCTCCACAATAATGTCAGCTTGTATTTTTAGGATAGATTCCTCATCTTTAAATGAGTTAATAACGACCTCAACACTATAAGGAATTTCTTTTTTGTATTGTAGTAATATTTTTTCGCGAATAATTTCTGACACGAAAAATTTTTCTGGTTTATCAGTTAACGTATCTTTATCATAAAAAGCTTCGCCTGCGGGCAGCAATTGTGTTATTCGATACATTACTGTTTCTAAATTAAATTTCTTTAAAGCCGAAATCGGAATAACTTCTGCGTTAGGCAATTTATCTTTCCATTCAGCCATTTTATTATTTAAAACTTCTTGGGTGGCTAAATCTATTTTATTTAATAAAAGCAAAACTGGTGTTTTTGTTTTTTTTAGCTTTTCAAGGTATTTTTCGTCAAGAACTATATCTTCATAAATATCTACTATCAGTAAAAAAACATCAGCATCACTAAAAGCAGACACTACAAATTCCATCATCTTTTCTTGAAGTTTGTAGTTTGGCTTTAATATTCCTGGAGTATCAGAAAATACCATTTGATAATCGTCACCACTAACAATGCCCATTATTCTATGACGAGTAGTTTGAGCTTTTGAAGTGATTATACTTAGTTTTTCGCCTACTAATACGTTTAGTAATGTTGATTTGCCAACGTTAGGGCAACCTACAATACTTACAAAACCTGATTTATGTATGTTTTTAGACAAGATTTTTATTATTAGTTTGAAAAAGTACTTATGGTAAAGAACCACACAAATATAACCATATTTAGCAACATCTGTAATGATGGCATTGCAATCTCCAATAAGAACATTTCTGATTAGAATAGTATAATTGTTTAAATATTGTTCTTTTTGTGATTAAGTTTTTATGCAAACAACATGTAACTTTTGTAAATTTGATATAATGCTAAATGCTGTAAATTAATAACGTAAAATAAATAACAATGGAAGTAACAGGACAATTAAAACTGAAGTATGACACGCAAAAAGTAAGTGAAAAATTTCAAAAAAGAGAATTTGTTTTAACAACAGATATCAGTACACCCTATCCGCAATTTGTCATTTTTCAAATAACACAAGATAAATGTGCTATGCTTGACACATTTAATGAAGGTGAGGAAATTAAAGTTCAATTTAATTTGCGTGGTCGTGAATGGAACGGACCTCAAGGAATTAAATTCTTTAATTCTTTAGAGGCTTGGAAAATTGAAAAGGTAGGAGCAGGTAACTTATCAGCACAAACTCAAAATAATTCTTCTATCCAAGAAAATACTGTGACTCCAGTTTTTAACTCAAGTATTTCTGATACCGACGATTTACCTTTCTAAAAAATAAATTAGATTTTAGACATAAGATTAAAGATTTAGTTTCTTTGATCTTATGTCTTTTTATTTTATATCCATTGTGAAATAGCCTTTATTAGTTAAATGGAAAAATAAATAAATACACAATGGCTAAATTATATAATAACTAAAGAGCAATAATTCCAAATGAAAAAAAGGACTTCAATATTACTTATTTATACTGGTGGTACAATTGGAATGATGCAAGATGCTCGCAGCGGCGAATTAAAGCCGTTTAATTTTAAAGCTTTAACAAAACAAATTCCAGAATTATCAAAATTTGATATTGAATTATCGTCCATTTCATTTGAAGTTCCTCTTGATTCGTCAAACATGCATCCTAGGGTGTGGATTAAATTAGCAACTATTATTGAGGATAACTATTTGAAGTACGATGGTTTTGTAATATTGCACGGTTCTGATACAATGTCATACACCGCTAGTGCATTGAGCTTTATGTTGGAGAATTTACAAAAGCCGGTTATTTTAACAGGATCTCAATTGCCAATTGGTATAATTAGAACTGATGGGAAAGAAAATTTAATTACGGCTATAGAAATTGCCTCTGCTCAAATAAAAAATAAGCCAATTGTATCAGAAGTTTGTATTTATTTTGAATATAAATTGTATAGAGGAAACAGAACTTTTAAATATAATTCGGCACATTTTGATGCGTTCAAATCTCCTAATTATCCTCAATTAGCTGAAGCGGGAGTTGATATACAATATAATATAAGCGCTTTGCTAAAACCTTCAAAAAAGAAATTAGTGGTTCATTTGAATTTAGAAAATGATATTGTTGTTTTGAAATTGTTTCCAGGTATTAGCAAAAAAATAACACATTCTATTTTAAATACAGCAGGTATTAAAGCAGTTATAATTGAAACTTTTGGAGCAGGAAACGCTTCTACAGAAGAATGGTTTATTACCGCTTTAAAAGATGCTATAGAAAAAGGTATTATCGTGTATAATGTTACTCAATGTGCTGAAGGTAAAGTTATACAAGGAAAGTATGAAACAAGTAGTGCTTTAAAGAGAGTAGGAGTTATCAGTGGATTAGATATTACTTTTGAAAGTGCAATTGCTAAATTAATGTATGTTTTAGGAAAAAAATTATCTTTACTTAAAACAACAAAGTTGTTACAAGCAAATCTCCGTGGAGAAATTTCTAATTAATTTTTTAATGTTTATTACCAGTCATCTGCAATTTAAATCACGGCATAATTTTTCTAAACTCATAGTTTTCAATTTAAAAAATCACCATATTTATATTTAATACTAAAAGATGAAGAATCAAATCAATGTAGAAGGAATTAAGCTTTACTCTTATCATGGTTGCTTGCCAGAGGAGACACTAATTGGTGGCGAGTATATTGTAGATGTTTATATGACTTGTGATTTTAATGAAGCTGCTACAACAGATGATCTCAATTTGACTATTGATTATTGTTCTGTGTTTGAAATTTGCAAAGAAGAAATGGCTATACCATCAAAATTAATTGAAACTGTAGGAAAAAGAATTTATGACAAAATTATCCATGCATTTCCTAAATTAATTGAAACTAAAGTAAAAATAACAAAACTCTTACCTCCCATGAATGGACCGGTAGATAAAGTTTCGATTGTAATTGAAGATTAAAATTTAAGTAACTAAACTATAGATGAAGCAAATTGCTTAATTTTTGTTTAATTTATTTTTTATCATTGTTGCAATTATTGGTAAAACAGAAAGACCAATAATTCCAATACATACTAAATCAACGTGCTTTGCAATTATATCCACATTACCTAATGAATATCCTGCCAATAATAAACTACCAATCCATAAAGCACCTCCTAACACATCATACGCTAAATATTTTTTATAATTCATTTCGCCAACACCTGCAGCAAATGGGGCAAAGGTTCTTACAAAAGGCACAAAACGCGCCATAATTATTGCTTTAGTTCCATGTTTTTCAAAAAACAAATGTGTTTTATCAAGGTACTCCTTTTTAACTAAAGTTCGCCCTTTCAACTTTAAATCAAAAATCTTAATACCAATTTTTCTTCCAATCCAATAATTACAATTATCACCTAAAACCGCGGCGACAAATAACAAGACTAATAAGTAAGATAAATCTAAATTCCCCTTAAAAGCAAATAATCCCGCCATAAATAAAAGTGAATCACCAGGTAAAAAGGGCATGGCCACTAAACCTGTTTCAATAAAAATAACTAGAAATAAAACGACATAAATAGCCATTCCATAATTTGCAAATATCCAATCAAAATTTTCTTGGTTTAATGGCATTAAATGTTTAAATAATTCTATCATAAATATATATGTTATTAGAGTTAAGTTTTTAGTTGTTTGAAATGTGTTTTTTTTTAGTTAGAAAATACTCAAAAAACAAACAACTTATATCAAACAACTTTTTTTTAAAGTCCTATTTCTTCAATATAAGCTAAAATGCCGCCTTTTAAATTATAAAGATTTGTGAA
>JBIKOX010000143.1:0-7995 GCA_044357775.1 Bacteroidia bacterium
AGAGAGCTTTTAAGTGAAAATTTTAGTATTGGTTTCGCTCCTCTTATCAACCTATTAGCCCATTGGGATCTATCTCAAAAAATGGGTATTGATTTTTTTGTAGAAGGTATAGCTGCAAGTAAAGGCAGAGCAATTGATCTTTCATTATCTGGAAGATATAGTTTCTCTAAAAACCTACAAGGAACCATTGGCTACAGACTGCTTGAAGGTGGAGCAAACGGAACGTATCGATATAATTTTATTCAACTACATTTTATATTTGCTAGTTTAAACTACTCATTTAACAAAAATAATAAAGAGCCATGAGTAAAGAATTTTAGTGGTTTATTTTTTATTATTAATAATATTATTTGAACGTTTTATAACACACGCTTTGCAAAATTTGGGCATTCGACTTGGTATTTGCAAAACGGCAGATAATTATTTTCGCTTTGCAAAAGTTCATTAAACATTTATCATTGTTACTAGCGTTTCGGTAGACATAGTTTCAAATCAAACCGTTACAAAGCCAGAAAACGTTATGCGTAATGCTTAAAGTCGTACTAACTTGAAACTGACTGCGAGAAATTAACTCTTTAAAATAGCGATGAGATTAACAAAACCATCATTAAAAACATTGATGAGAAGAGTATTATACTAAGTGATAAAGCAAAAAAATATATTGATCTAAATACGTTGAAGTTCATATTACTGAGAAATCAACAAAAAAACAACATCAACGACTCTAAAATGGATGCATATTACATATAGCAACTGCAAAACGAAATTTTTTAGGAATATAACATAAAATTAAAGGCAGGTACTTGCAAAATTATTTAAATGAATTTGTGTATAAATTAAATCGCACATAATTTAAAGATGCGATGTTTGATAGATTAATAATCGCTTCAGTTTTTAATTATGGGTAAGATTGCGGACAATCAATATTTATTTTAATAAACCATGTATTTAATTCCATTAAAAGGAAATAATGCGAAGTTTATTCCATAAAGAGGAAATTATGCAATACGAAATTTTAACCAATCGAATAATAATTTAATTTTAAAAAAATTATATAAAAGATAAATATGGTTAACCAAAGATAGTATAATGAAATTTAAAATAATTTTAATTTTTATAATAATATCAGTCAAACTGTACTCTCAATGTACCATAGTGAGTAGCTGTGGATATTCTGTTAATTTAAGTATTGGTAAATTAGCAGTAGTACCAAGCTCAACTAATTGTCCTTTTGGCTTTAATTACAATATAAGTTTTTCCTATTCAATAACAGTACGTGGCATTAATACTTGCTACAATAGTAATATAGGAATACAACCTCAAATAATATGTGGAAGTCATAATAATAGCTACTACACTATTAATGTTCCTGCTCCAACTGTAGGGAGTCCCTCTACAACTACTAACTTTACTGGTAATTTAGTAACTAGTTCAAATCCCTATATAGCAACTGCAACATGTAATAGCGCAACACCAGCAAACTTAAATTGTAATTCACAAACATTGACAATGTTTGGCCCAAATATTTCAGGCACATTTCCTTGCAACATTGTCGCATTACCCATTGAATTAGTTTATTTTAATAGCGCTTTATCAACAGATGCTATCGTTTTATATTGGGCAACTGCAAACGAAATAAATAATGATTTTTTTACGATTGAAAAAAGTATAGATGCTATAAATTTCTATGAGCTAGAGAAAGTTAAAGGTAATAGTAATAGCCTAGATACAAAGTTTTATTCTTTAACAGATACTAAACCATATGCAGGAATTAATTACTACAGACTCAAGCAAACAGATTATAACAACCAGTTTACATATTCAGCTATTGTGAGCCAAGAGTATCAGGATGCTATTAATTTTTCTGTTTACCCTAATCCAGTAATGCAAGGAAATTCATTATCCATTAATTTAGTTGAAAATTATAACACACCATTATATTTAATGGTTTACGATAACTTTGGCCAACTTATTTTACATAAAACAATCGACGCAGCAACTCACAATGAAATTAAACTTAATGACTTACAATTGGCAGCGGGAATTTATGTGATTAAATTAAATACAGAAACAAAGAGTTCGTTTTTAAAACTTATTATTGAATAAACTAATTTTTTTAACACAACGAAGATAGAAATAAAAAAAAATTAAAAATTTGTTCAAAAAAACGAATAAAAAATGTAATACTTAGTAGACACTTTTAGAGCGTAACTTAAGTGTAACTCAAAAAAAACTACAGCCCATAACACAACCTATATCCCATTTGGGCATTCGACTTGGTATTTGCAAACCGGAAGATAATTATTTTCGCTTTGCAAAAGTCCATTAAACATTTATCTTTGTTAGTAGCGTTTCGGCAAACAACGGTTTCAAATAGCACTATTGGAAACTCCAAAACGTTAGCGGTCATTTATACATTTATAATTGACTTTAAACA
The DNA here is from genome assembly GCA_044357775.1 of Bacteroidia bacterium. Taxonomy (GTDB): domain Bacteria; phylum Bacteroidota; class Bacteroidia; order B-17B0; family Aurantibacillaceae; genus UBA4416. The sequence goes on from JBIKOX010000143.1 coordinate 2,438, forward strand.
ATAGAATAATTTTGGTTAAAAAATTTAATATGGACTTATCAATACTCTTAGAAAAACTGTATCAAAAACTTCTTTCAAAAAAAACTAAAGAAAAGAGTGAACGTGTTATCTTATGGATTGCTTTAGTGAGTTTTATAATTCACCTATTAATGATTGGATTGATACATTTTAATATTATTACCATTAATGAACCATCAAACTTATTAAAAAATCCAATCGCCGCCATTTATACCCCTTTTTCTTTTATATTGGTTTATGAGGTGTATCTTTTAATTTACTACCTCCCAAAATCAACTTCTACCTATATCTCAAAGCAATATGAAATTATTGCGCTCATTGTTATTAGACGATTGTTCAAAGACCTTTCAGATTTGTCACTTTCGTATGATTGGTTTAACATTAAAAATGATTTACAGTTTACCTATGATTTAATAGCGTCGGTCTTTTTATTCTATTTAATTTATCTATTCCATGTTCAACGAACCAGAGTATATAGAACTATTAAAAATAGTAAAAATCAATCTTCAAGTATTTCAAAATTTATAAAATCAAAAAAATGGATAGCTACAGCCTTAGTTCCTGTGTTATTGATAATTGCAATTTATTCATTTTTAAACTGGAGTATTACCATCTTTCAACCACTTGAAACTAATGCTGTTTCTTTCAAGAACATCAATAATATTTTCTTTGAACAGTTTTTCAATATTCTAATTATTGCTGATGTACTATTATTGTTAATTTCGTTTTTCCACACAGATGAGTTCCACAAAGTTATCCGGAATTCAGGGTTTATTATTTCAACGATATTAATTCGAGTATCTTTTTCTGTTACTGGTATCATAAATAATATACTGATTGTTTCTGCCATTTTATTTGGGCTTTCAATGCTTTTCATACATAATAAATTTGAAAAGAAGTTAGCAGAAGAAATTCAAGAAAAAAATGACATTGAGGAATGAAAAAAAATAATGAAATTATAAACTTCAAAAAATAAGAGAAAACTGATCCATAGAAATTAGTGAGGACTTTAAGCATAAAGAACGAACCGATAACAGCGTGCAAGTGTTATAACCCTGGCCCTGGCGCAGGAGCAACACGATGTTACGGTCTATAGCAAGCGGAACGTTAGAGGAAACTTCATTAATTGTCTCCTACTTAAATAGGTTGACAAAAAACCGATAGACAAATTTTTTTTTCTTAGAACATTAATTCGGCTGAAATTTTCAGCAGCCAGTTGGTTATTTCAATATTGTTAAATGTCCTTTAAATTTTTGCTCGTCCATGGTTTCAATTACATAAAAATAAACACCATCGGCTTCATTTATTGGGCTCCAAGAACTATCATAATTATTCATTTCATAAATTAAATTGCCCCAACGATTAAATACATACAAATTAATTTTGCCAATATGCTCTAAACCACGGATAATAAATTTATCATTTATATGATCTCCATTTGGCGTAATTATATTTGGAATAATTATTGGGCAATCATAATCTAACGTTACGGGCATTGATGTTTTTTGACCACAATTATCAATAACATTTGCGATAAAAATTAAGCCCTTCATCGGAAAAACAGAAATGGGATTTGAATAATAAGTGCTTCCTGAGTTTGATGCCCAAGATAAAGAATAAGAGTTACTGGATACCACATTTGACAAATTAACTGTCAAGCTAATGCTATCGTAAGGACAAGGAGGTATGTTTTTTGAAATCGAAATATCTATTTTTGGGTCGTCTGTAAACTTAACCGAGCCACCTGGAATAGTCCAACCATTGCAAACAAAAAAATCTGGCACTAAGGTCAGCGATAAAGTTTCAATACCTTCTTGTAAATTATCAAATACAGGCTTAATACTTATATTAACCGTGTCCCTACCAGGAGCAAAATATATATTTGGTGAACTAATTAAATAATCCGAAGGCGAGGCTGTGCCAGAGAGAACATAATTTACAATACGAGGATAAGGAATAGAATCATATCTTTTAAATGTAATAATTGCTTGACCGCATCCCTCAATTGCAGATGAATCTAAAAAACCTCCCGTATATTTTGGCTGACTACTTACACTTAAATACTGAGTGTTAAAGCTTCCAGCTTCTAAAAAGACTGATGAGTCCCAGGTATTATCATTTCCACCGTCGGCAATCGCTAATTTTATATGATACGTTTGACAAGGAATAACTTTAGATTTCGCTACAAACACTTTTGTAAATCCATCGTATTGAACACTTAAGGCAGGTGCCGAAGTATTATCTACATAAAAAACCGTATTAGTTAAGACGCAATAAGTATAACTAGTGCTTGGCCCGTAAATCGGATCTCCTAATACTCCTCCATTAACGGAGCTAATGCTAACAGGCGTTGCAGTTCCGGGAACAAGAGCGATATTAACTGTACCTGTTATTCCTGGACCATTTATTAAAAAAGCAAAAATATCATTATATGGTGTGCATACACCTTCGTAATATTCATCTGAAGCGAATACATATTTAAACCGAACTGAATCAGCGGAAGGTATGAAGTCAAACTCTAAAATGGCGGCATCCCTAGTGGGTTGACCAGCTAATTGCGTAAGCTGAGAATTACCAGGAGTATTATTAATCGTTGTAATTGATGTAGTATTGTTCGGTCCAATTGCATTTATAACTTTACCTGTTGATAGTATAACGCCGCTATCTAAACCAATATTAGAATTTACTCCATTAAAAAAACCAAGTGCCTGTGAGGCGCCGGTATATTGAATATTAAATGCAACAACTCCCGGGCCAAGTAATACACTATTAACAAGCTGTGCTGGTGTTAAAGCACTTGTAACCACAAGCTGAGCACAAACACTGCTTGACAATAATAATACAAGAAAAATAAAAACATTTTTCATTATAAAATCTTTTAATTTAACCTGGTAGATAATATCTCAAAAATACTAAAAAAATTACGTCATAGAAAAATCATTACGGTTTGATGCAGCTCTGCAGAAAGCAAAGAAATTGCAAAAGCGCTACAAGGTTTGCAAAGGTTCATTAGTATTGGGCTAAGCAGCCATAGAGTAAGAATTCTATTAGCTGAATAAATATTTGAGATTTGATTTTAAGGCGCCAAGTAGTCCAAAAATAAAAAAATCGAGATATCAAAATTGGACTATATTTTAATTGTATTTGGTAGTAGTTAATAATTGTATTAATGTTATAAAATGTACTGAAGATGACCATCAAAAAAGTAGAAGAACTAACTTTAAAGCTATAAAAATTGAAGTGCTTATACTTAAAAAAAAAGGAAGTAGAAGTAAAAAAAGGGAGTCTTTTAAAATAAGACTTCCTTTTTTGATTTATAAATTCAAGTGTTTTTTATTAGTGAGAATAAAAGTTTGCAACTCACAAACAAATAAAAAATGAATCCTATTAAATTACTTTACTATTACTATTGGCTTTGTTGCAACCCCCGATTTTGAAGAAAGTGTAATATAATAAATACCAGATTTATAATCAGTTAACTTAATCGAATGAGTAAATGCTTCATTTAAAACAACCCGTTCACGGTATATCAATCTACCAGCAATGTCTTTAATTTCTATTAAAGTATTGTCCTCGTACTTAGTAAAACCTGTTAATTGAATATAGTCGTTAGCCGGATTTGGAATTACCGAAAAGTAATGATCCTTATCTAATATTTGTGATAAACCAGTTACAACAATACAATTATTTGCAATTACTTTATTAATTGATTCGTATTCTTTATTTACTAATTCAATAACACTACTAATACAAACATTACTAGTAGCATTTGTATAGTATATTCTACAAAGTGGCTGAGCAATTAAACTTTTTGCAATAGTTGAATCTTTATATGACAAACAAATTACTTTATTACCTCCAATTAAAAAATCGGGAGTTTCTGGATAATTGATTGCAGGAACAAGGCTTACAACATTTAAAATAGTGGCTCCACTAATATTAAATTCATAACCCAAAATTTTGGCAGTTGGATTCTTAATATAAACATCAAAATAATTTTGACTTAAATCAAAACTTCCAATGCTTAAAGTGGCTGTAAGATTTGGATTAATATTTCCTCTTGGAAATAAACATTTTGTATTTATGTTTGCTCCATGATTAACACAATTTGCCATTAAAGCGGCATCCCAAACGGTTAGTGTTCCCGAATTATTTAAATCATTACAACTATTTGGAGTTAAAGTACTATTTAAAATACCATTAACATACAATTGCCCATCTACTAATTGCTGCGTTCCATTGTTATTTAAATCACCCATCTTAGCAGTTCCATTGCAGGTTCCATTACAATCAACAACCGTATTACCAAATTGGTTACCTGCACAGTCAGAATAAGAAGGGCAAGATGTTAGCAAAGTAAAACCTTTTTGTCCTAAAGAGTTAGCCGTAATTTTAATACAAGCTTGCGCCCAGTTATTAGTATATGATTTTTCGAAATGACCTAATGCGTCAGCTGATTGATCCCAATTTACTTTTGCTGCCATAACATAATTACCAGTATCAACATCTGTAATATCAATCCACTGGCAGTCTAATCCGGCAGCATATATATCACCACATTGCTTTGTAATTCCCATATTACCGCAAGAATATTTTGCAATACCTCCATCCGGACAACCATCATAATCTAAAACACAAAATCCATTTTTAAATCCAATTGGAATTGCTTGTCCATTTGGCTTATACAAGCGATATTCGGCATAACCTTCATAATGAGCATGACCATGACAATTTGCAGTAGTAAATTGACCAAGATTGGCTGCAGGGCTACCAATATAATAATCTAAATCTCCAATGTTTTTAATGTAAGTATCAAAATTAATTACTGTTCTCGTACCATAACCATTTAAACAACTTTCATTAACTCTACAATCACCTGGTCCGGCATTTACAGTTCCTAAACTTAAAGAACTAATAAATTGAGTTTCAACAATTGTTAAATCAGGTGCAGGACATAAAGGACTTGGAAAATAAACACAACTACCATCATCTATACTTGCTAACGGATTATAATTACAAGCACTAAAAGTTGTACAACCCGAAATTGGACCTTGGTAATTTATGGCAAAATTAATAGCTCCTAAACATAAATTATTATAAGAGCCTACTCTTACAATATAAGTTTTAGTTGTATCTAATGCCCCAGATACTTCAGACTGTAATCCGCAATAATCATCATTATAAAGTATAGTGCCTGTATTGTTAGTTGTAAAAGGTCCATTACAGTTTTCGTAAACCCATAATTTAGTATCACATGAGCTTATACTACAAGTATTAATTGTATATAAACCAACTTGAGCGGGCTTAAATTTATAAAAGTATTCATTACCAGGAGCTGTGTAGGTGCCTGTTCCAACTGCAATAGCCGTTTGGCAACTTTCGCCAGGACCACAATTTAAATAATAAGAATATGTGTAAGTAAATTGCCCATTATAATTGGTTTGCAAAACATTATTAATATATATCTGAACACTTCCAATGCCATAATTACAGCAAATACCATCCCCAAACGAATCGTTTAATACAAAACTTAAACAACC
>JBIKOX010000144.1:0-7966 GCA_044357775.1 Bacteroidia bacterium
ATTGCTGTGATGGCAAATGGAGAAGAAACGCCAAACATGAAAAAACAACGAGCGCTTGTTTTAGAGCAAAATCAAAGCGGAACATTTTTAACTGCTTTTTCAAATACCGAAACAAGTAATTTAGAAAAAACAACAGCAATAAATTGGAACGAAACATTTAGATTATCAAAACTAGTTGCAGTAGATTCATTAAAAATAGAAATAGTAAAAAAATCTTCTAAAAAATAAGTTTTCTATCCTTATTTCTTCTCTAATCTTCCCCAAACCCCAAGTGGTAATTTTACACCACTTTTAGCATTTAAATATAATTCGCCAATACTTAAATTGGATTTATGTTTTGCGGAAAAAGGTTGCAATAAATTTTCAGGTACAAGCGCTGAAAAGCCCAAAGAGTATGCATTTAATATTAATAAATGTTGTTTAGGGTCAACAATTTCTAAAACACTATCAATCATTTCTAAAATATTATCTTCTAACTTCCATTTTTCACCATTAGGACCGTGGCCAAACGCCGGAGGATCCAAAATAATTCCTTGATATAAATTCCCTCGTCGTTGTTCTTTCTTTACAAATTTTAAGGCATCATCAATCATCCATCGGATATTATCTAATTTAGATTTTTGCATGTTTTCATTTGCCCAATTAACAACTTGCTTAATACTATCTACATGGGTTACATCTGCCCCAGCAGCTCTTGCAGCAATACTTGCTCCACCAGTGTATGCAAATAAATTTAAAAATTTTGGTTTTTCTAAATCAACTAAAAAATTATAAATCACGTCCCAATTACACGCTTGTTCAGGAAAAACACCAACATGCTTAAAGGACGTTAAGCCTAAACGTAACGTAATTTGTGTATTCCCTAGTGGATAATTAATGGTCCATTGATCAGGCATTTTTTTTAATGATTTCCAATCTCCACTTGAACTACTTTTAGGAACAAACTTTACATGGGCTAATTTTTCCCACTCACTATAAGCGTACCGCTTTTTCCAAACAGCTTGTGGTTCAGGTCGAATGGTAATGTAATTACCAAAGCGTTCTAATTTTTCAAAATCACCACAATCAATTAATTCATAATCTTGCCAGTGTAAGGGAGTAAGTAATTGCATGTCGTAAAATTATTATATAGTGCTCATCAATCATACTTAAAATGAATAAGTAGTAAAAAGGTGTTTGTTAATAAATGACTAGAGTGAAGAAAGCAAAAACCAACTAAAAAATATATCTTAGGTAATTATTAAAAAAATAATTTTATGCAAAAAATACATTCGTCTTTTTTATCAATCATTACTGTATTCTTTTTTTGGGGATTCTTAGCTGCATCAAACGGAATTTTTATTCCTTTTTGTAAAACTCATTTTCAATTAACTCAGTTTCAATCACAGTTAATAGATAGTGCGTTTTACGGGGCTTATTTCATTGGATCATTGCTGTTATATATGATGTCTTTAAAATTAAATACAGATATTATTAATAAAATTGGCTACAAAGCAACCATCGTTTTAGGGTTAAGTATTTCTATATTAGGAGCTTTAGTAATGATTCCTGCCGTAAATATTGGATCATTTGCATTTATACTAATAGCCTTTTTTATCATTGCATTAGGATTCTCTTTGCAGCAAACATCAGCTAATCCTTTAGTTTTAAATTTAGGAAATCCGGCAACAGGGTCTCATCGCTTAAACTTTGCAGGTAGCGTTAATTCTTTCGGAACTACTATTGGCCCCATTTTGGTGAGTGTATTATTATTTGGTAAAGCCATTGCTTCAGGAACAGACAAAGAGTCTGCGCCCATTTCATCCATTAATACTTTATACATTATTTTAGCCATAGCATTTGCTTTAGCGGCTGTCATATTATTTTTTACTAAAATGCCAAAACTGCAAATTGAGGAAGAAGATAGTAATATGAAAGTTTTAAAAAGTCCACTTCACTTTATTATTGGGATAATATTATTTTTAGTAGTTGTATTTTGTTACAGCGCTATCTCTGATTATTATCAAGGTTCAAATAATTATTTGTTTTTAGGAAGCATTGGAGTTTTTTTAATAATTGTATTAGTAATACTAACACTTCAATATCAAACCATTCAAAAACAAAACCGATTTGAAGAAAAAAAATATCCACAAGTGATATTAGGCATGCTTGCCATTTTTGTATACGTGGGAGTTGAAGTATCAATACAAAGTAATTTAGGTTCATTATTAAAATTACCTGATTTTGGGGGTCTAAAAGATTCAGAAATTGGCCCTTATGTATCTTTGTATTGGGGAAGTTTAATGATTGGAAGATGGACGGGTTCCATTGGAGCATTTGATTTAAATAAAAACTTGAAATTAGTTTTGACGATTGTTGTTCCATTTTTAGCATTATGCCTCGTACTATTTATGAATCATTTAAATGGAGCAGATTCATCCCAATTTTATAAATACATTATTTGCGTAGTATTTTTAATTGCTGCATTTTTTATGGGTCAACAAAAGCCGGCTTTATCCTTAATTATATTTGGAGCGCTTGGCACATTAGCTATGCTGGTAGGATTATTGACAAGTGGACAATTAAGCGTATTTGCATTTTTAAGTGGTGGTTTATTTTGTTCAATTATGTGGCCTTGCATCTTTTCTTTAGCTACAGCTGGATTAGGGAAATACACTAGTCAAGCATCTTCATTTTTAATTATGATGATATTAGGAGGCGCATTTATTCCACCATTGCAAGGTTTATTGGCAGATAAAATGAATATTCACATTTCCTATATTATTCCAGTTATTTGTTTTGCCTTTTTAACCTGGTATGCCTTTAAAGTAAGAGGTCTATTAAAGATGGAAGGAATAGATTATGATACAACCGAACCAACCGCTCATTAAAAATAAAGAAGACATCATGCAAGTAACCATTAATGTAAAATTAGTTAATTCAAAATTTAATCAAGCCTATGCTGACAAAGAAAATGAAGGCGAGGAAACAGAAGATAATATCAAGTACTTGTGGGAAGATGAGTTTGATGTGCAAGGCAACGTAACTCAATTTAAAGTAAATAATAATACCAGCTATTTATTAAATGGTCTTTATCCTAATAATGATGAGTTTAGTTTTGAAATTCCTGAAATGTCTGTTATTGAATGTACTTTAGATAATGACACAATAATAGCATTTCCTTTTTCTAAAAAAGCTATAAGTAAAACAGAAAAAGTAGAAACTAAAAACGGAATGACATTTTATGTTCACTTAAAAAGCATTCGCGATATTGTAAATCCAATGACGGGTGTATATATTATAAAAGATGATTATCCAAAAGAATTGCTAGAGTTATATAACGATGAGGAAGAATAGTGCTTTTTTATTACTTATTTCTTTCATAAACTTTTGTGGATTTTCGCAAAATCAAACTTCCGCTTTACCAATTATTCCTATACCACAATCATGTGAAATAGCGGCAGGTCAATTTACACTCTCACCTTCTACAAAAATTGTCTTTACATCTTCTTCGCATCAAAATGAAATAGACTGGTTAAATGACTATCTCGAGAAATACTACCATTTTAAATTAAAAACTACAACAGCGATTCCTAAATACGATTCTTATATTGAATTTGCATTCACTCAAACCGAATCAAAATCAAATGAGGATTATGTATTAACCATTTCAAAAAATAATATTCAGATTTCAGCGAAAGAAAAAAGTGCTGGAAATTTTTATGCAATTCAAACTCTTATACAATTATTACCCGTTGAAAAAGCAACAACACTTATTATTCCTTGCCTTAAAATAAAAGATGCTCCTCGTTTCGAATGGCGCGGAATGCACTTAGACGTATGTCGACATTTTTTTTCGGTTTCGTTTATCAAAAAGTACATTGATTTAATTGCCATGTATAAGATGAATACTTTTCATTGGCATTTAACCGAAGATCAAGGATGGAGAATTGAAATAAAAAAATATCCTAAGCTAACTCAAATTGGAGCATATAGAAAAGGCACCATGGTTGGTCCGTATAGCGACCAAAAATTTGACAGTAAACCTTACGGCGGTTTTTACACGCAAGAAGAAATAAAAGATATTGTAGCTTATGCCTCTAAACGTCATGTAACCATTGTCCCAGAAATAGAAATGCCAGGACATTCAGTTGCTGCTATAGCCTCTTATCCCTGGTTGTCTTGCACTGGCAAACAAATAGAAGTTGAAAAAAGTTGGGGCGTTTTTGAAGATGTATATTGTACTAAAGATTCAACCTTTGAGTTTTTACAAAATGTATTAGATGAAGTGATAGCTTTATTTCCTGGAAAATATATTCATATTGGCGGCGATGAGTCGCCTAAAACAAGATGGAAAATTTGTCAAAGTTGTCAAGCAAAAATAAAAAGTGAACATTTAAAAGATGAGCATGAATTACAGAGCTATTTTATAAAACGTATTGAAAAATACGTGAATTCAAAAGGAAAACAAATTATTGGTTGGGACGAAATATTAGAAGGTGGTTTAGCGCCAAATGCAGCTGTAATGAGTTGGCAAGGAATTGACGGCGGCATAGCAGCTGCGAAACAAAAGCATAAAGTTGTTATGACTCCTGGTTCACATTGTTATTTTGATCATTATCAATCAGCGCCTAGTGGAGAGCCATTATCAATAGGAGGCTATACTCCATTAGAAAAAGTTTATAGTTATGAACCTGTGCCATCTGTTTTAAATGAAGAAGAGCAATCATATATCGTGGGGGCACAAGCTAATCTTTGGACTGAATATATCTTAGATGAAAAACAATTAGAATATATGGCTATGCCAAGAATGGCAGGCTTAGCTGAAGTGCTATGGTCGCCAAAAGAAAAGAAAAATGAAACTGATTTTTTAAATCGTTTACAAACTCATTTTCTTTTGTTGGACAAGTTAAACATCAACTACGCTAAAGCATTATATAAAGTAGAGCAAAAAATTACTGCATCCTCAAAACCAAATACGGTTGCACTAGAATTAATTGCTAATGCTTCATTAGGGAGAATTTGTTACACTTCAGATGGAAGCATGCCTACTGCCAATTCAGATAAGTATCAATCGTCTATAACCTTAGATAAGGATATAACGATTTCAAGTGCGCTTTTTAAGGATGACCAATTAAAAGGAAAAATTTCAAGTCGTAATTATGAAATCAACAAAGCAACCAATAAATCTATCACATTAAAAAACGAACCCTCCAAATCTTACAGTTACGGTGGCAGTTTTACATTAGTAAATGGAGTTGTAGCAAAATTACCAAGAGATAATAATGAGTGGCTTGGATGGAGTGGAAAAGATATAGAAGCAACGATTAATTTAGAACAATTGCAAGAAATTTCATATTTACAAATTGGCTTTTTAACTGAAGAACTTAATTGGATTTACTTACCAAAATCTGTAGAATTCTTTGTCTCTTTAGATGGTGTAAATTTTACATCACTTAAGAAACTATTAGCCGAAGATTTTAAATTTGAGCGATTTGCAAAGATTTCTTTTCCAGTGACAACAGCAAAGTATGTAAAAATTATAGCTCAAAATTTTGGTAAAATACCAAGTGGGAAACCAGGTGCTGGTGCCGACTCTTGGCTTTTTAGCGATGAAATACAAATCAAATAAACATGACAAGTAGAAGACAATTTATTAAACTTTCAGCATTAGCTTCATCTCTGTTTGCTTTTAACAAAAGCAAAGCTAATGAGTTAATTATTAATCATAGTAAAAAAACGATTAAACCAATCGTTATTTCTACTTGGCGTTTTGGTATAGAAGCTAATGCTGAAGCATGGAAAATATTATCGACTCAAGGCAGATCTTTAGATGCTGTGGAAGCTGGTGTCAAAATTCCAGAAGCTGATCCAAAAGAACGTAGTGTAGGATACGGTGGACGACCAGATAGAGATGGTCGCGTGACGTTAGATGCCTGCATCATGGATGAATATTCTAATATTGGATCTGTTGGTTGTTTAGAACATATTGTACATCCCATATCGGTTGCAAGAGCAGTGATGGAAAAAACACCTCATACTATGTTAGTAGGAGATGGCGCTTTAGAATTTGCTTTAAGCCAAGGCTTTAAAAAAGAAAATTTACTGGTCAAAGAATCGGAAGATGAATGGAAAGAATGGTTGAAGAAAGCTGAATACAAACCAAAAGCAAATATCGAAAATCATGATACCATTGGTATGGTTGCTTTAGATATGAATGGAAATTTATCAGGAGCATGCACCACAAGTGGCATGGCATTTAAAATGCACGGACGTATTGGCGACTCACCAATTATTGGTGCTGGTTTATTTGTAGATAATGAAGTTGGTGCTGCTACAGCAACAGGGCATGGCGAAGAAGTGATGCGAATAGTTGGAAGTCATACGGTTGTTGAATTAATGCGCCAGGGTTATTCGCCTGAAGAAGCTTGTAAAAAAGCCGTAGAACGAATTATCACAATTGCCAAAAATAAAAACAAATCCTTAGATGAATTACAAATAGGATTTATTGCCATTAATAAAAAAGGCGAACATGGCGCCTATTGTTTACAAAAAGGATTTAATTATGCCGTTTACTCTCCTGAAATAAATAATCAATTAATTGATGCCAAACATATTATCTAATAAGCTATTAGAAATTGCATGCTTTAATATTGAATCGTGTTTGCTAGCGCAAAAAGCAGGAGCAGATAGGATAGAATTTTGTGCAGATTATTCCGTTGGAGGCTTAACTCCAAATCGTGCAGACATTTTAAAAGCCAAAGAATTATTGCACATTCCTTTACATGTTATTATTCGTCCACGTAGTGGCGATTTCAACTACAGCCTGGAGGAAATTGAAACAATAAAAAAAGACATTCAATTTTGTCAACAACATCATATCAATGGCGTCGTGTTCGGCGTATTAAATCAGAATAAAAAAATAGATAAATACATCAATAAAGAATTATTTGAATTAGCAGGGAGAATGTCTACAACCTTTCACAGAGCAATAGATGAATGCGTTAATTTAACAGAAGCTATGAACGATATTGTTTCAATTGGTTTTACAAGAGTCTTAACATCTGGCGGAAAATCAAGCGCCTTAGAAGGAGTTGGTATTTTAAAAGAGTGTCAAAGTATCTTTGGAAGAAACATCATCATCATTCCTGGTGGTGGCATAAGAAGCAATAACATTGCGCAGATTACAACACAAACAAATTGTAAAGAATTTCATTCAGCTGCACTCACAGAAAACACCGAGGTTGTAAATGCGAATGAAGTAAGCCTTTTAAAAGAAAAAATATCTTGAAAAAATTCCTCATATATGTATTCTTTTTCATGTATGCGCTAGCAACTTCGCAAGTGTACTTTTTTAGTTTAAATGATAAGTTTTGGAAGTTTCGTGAAGTCGGTACAAAAAAGTTTTATCCTGCCGAAGTACCAGGAACAATACATACAGACTTACTCAATAATCATTTAATTCCTCATCCATACTTTGAGACAGGAGAACAACAAGTGCAGTGGATCGAAGAAAAAGATTGGGAATATGAATGTGAGTTTGACTATGTCGGAGTAAATAAAAATTCTCACTATGAAATAAATTTTCAAGGTTTAGATACGTATGCGAAAGTGTATTTAAATGGAAAGCCAATTTTGCAAAGTGATAATATGTTTTTGCAATATACTGTTGATGTGAAAAAATATTTAACGAAGGGTGCTAATAAATTAAAAATAGTTTTTGAATCTGCTGTAAAGCGCGGAAAAATTGAAGCAAAAAAATTACCATACATATTACCTGGTGACGAAAAAGTATTTACTCGTAAAGCACAATACCAATATGGTTGGGATTGGGGACCACGCCTAGTGACTTGTGGGATTTATAAGAGTATTGGATTAAGTGCATGGAAAGGTGTTAAAATAAAATCATTGTATCATCATATAAAATCAATCACAGATACATTAGCTGAGGTGTATATGATTTTAGAAACAGAAAGCGATACCATCA
>JBIKOX010000257.1:0-3443 GCA_044357775.1 Bacteroidia bacterium
TGCATAACCAAAACAGTACAATGCATATGAAACGCATCCGAATATAAAGCATTTTAAGTAATGATTAAATTGTGTGACAGTTTCTTTACTATAAGAAATATATACTAATGGAACGATAAGAAAAGATAATTTAATTTCTAAAATTTCTCCTGCAAAATTTAAGTTTGAAGAATAAAGTAGTCCTAATACATATAACAAATAAAAAATAATCATGGCTGCTAAACCCCTATTTTGAATGATGTTTTTAAAACTAAAAAGAACGTTAGAAAAATTAATTATCCAATTTAAGGTCAGTAAAACAATTAAAAGCGACATTAACTGAGGCAAAAACGGGACACAAAAAGTTAATATTGTAGTTAAAATTACATGTATACGTTTGTTTAAATGTTCCGATATCATAATTTATAAAACGTCAATATAACTATTATCCTTAATTAAGGTTTTATCATAATAATTTTCAAAAGTTAATCCCTCAGCAAATAATTTAGAATCTACTATTCTTGTGTCCCCAACAACCTTTGCTGGATTACCAACTATTATTGAATAATTTGGAAATACACCTTTTAACACACTTCCAGCACCCACAATACAACCTTTCCCTAAAGTTGTTCCAGGTAAAATAACACAAGCTGTTCCAACAAATGTAAATTCACCAATTGTTACACCTTCAATAATATAACCAATACGTTCTTCAGCAGGAATATCAATAAATTTATCTCCCAATAATCTGATTGAATTTTGGCTACTATGAGTATAAATGCAAGTATGTGAGGCAATATTTACACCTTTTTCAATAACTATCCCACCTATTCCATCCAATAAACTGTGATGACCAACCCAAACGTTATCTTTAATATCAATCGTTTTTTTATTTACCAACTTTACATTTGAGCCAATGCGTGTTCGTTTATAGAAACAACCATCCACTTTATTAAAAAAGCCATAAACCATAAATGGTTTATGAAAAAATGCTAATGCATTTAAAATTTTTGAAATAAAAAAACCTAATGGTGATAAATAAATTTTTCTAAACATTTTCTTTATTTTATTTGATTACAAATATTATCATAGTACAACTTGGCATTTTTTGGCGTAAAATTAAAAGATGCTTTACGAGCATTTTGCTTATACTGTTCTAATTCCTGTCTATTTTGGTTTAACTGCAAAATATTATTTGCAATGTTTTGAGGAGTAGAATTATCAAATACGACTCCGCATTTATAAGTATCAACTAAAATCCCTAACTCTGACTCTTTTGCGGCTAATGCAAATATAGCAGAACCGGCGGCTAATGTATAATATGTTTTACTGGGAACAGAAATATTTTCAGCACCTTGGCTCAACGTAACAATTCCAATATCAGCAGCCGTTAACGAAAAAGGAAGAACTTTCTTATCCTGATAAGGCAATAATAAAACATTGTGCAATTGCCTATCTTTAACATAAGCTTCAATTTTAGCTTTCTTTGCACCATCTCCAATAATTACAAATTGAATATCATTATTTGATTTTAATAATTCGGCAGTATAAACAATGGATTCAATATCATGTGTTAAACCGAGATTCCCAGAATACAATACCACTAATTTATCAGTTAGATTATGTTGAGCCACAAAGGTATTTTCTGAACGGTTCATCGGCTTTACAAAATCGGAATTTACCCAATTAGGAATAATTACAGGTCTTTTATGACTGTAAACTTCAATAGAATCGGCCAAATGTTTTCCTAAAGTGAAAACGGTATTGGCTTTTTTAAAGCAACTTATATTCCACTTTCTCCAAACTTTTAAAATAAAAGATTTTTCTTTAAGAACACCAAAGTTAACGAGTACATCGGGATACAAATCCCATATAATTAAATGATAATTTTGATATCGAACTTTTTTAAAAAAAAGGCCCAGAAAAACAATAAAAGGAGGAGTTGTAACAAGAATTAATTCATTTTTTTTACTACGAAACAAAATGTAAAAAAATGAATAAAAAGTAAATAGCATCCACGTAAACATTCTTTTAAAACCAGTTGTATTATCATAACGATTAAAATATTTTATTTTAATACGTGAATCTAAAGGCGCATAATTTGACTCAACAGCACCTGTTACAAGTTCAATTTCAATGCCTTGGTCTGCAAAATTATTTAGGATGTCAATTGATAATTGTCGGGTAACCTGAACTATAAAAATATATTTTTTAAAATCCATGAATACTAATCTATAACCAAATTAAATATTACCATATTTTGCAATGATTTTTTTTGTATTAAATACATTGTAACGATAAAATACTTTTATCAAGTATTTAATTTTGTTTTTGAAGCCTTGACTCTTTATCAGTTTAAAATCCTGCAACGGAATGTTAAACGCATGATCAATTGATTTTACGCGTTCCTCAATTTGTCCTAATTCTATAATATAAGGAACGTATAAATTAGCAACTACAGGCATCGTGGGATGCCTCCATCCCAAATCTACAATATCATTTTTAAAGAAACGAACATGGTGAAAATGGTAAAACACTGCTTCAAAATTAGAATTCTTAACAGTATCTTTAAATATAATTTCATTTTCTGTTTTACTGACAAATGGCCATTGTTCTACATTCCATGAAGCTAAACCACCACCTAAATGTTGTAAAACATGAATACCTTTAAAACGAGTTGTCCAATCATCTAAATATTTTTGATCTCCAAACTTACCATCCTCATAACGATCATAACACCAGTCAATACAAGCATCTCGCCACCAATTCAAAGCTTCTAACCCATCTTTATTATTTAAAAATGTAATAAATTGTACACAATAAATGCCAGATGTGGCTGAGCGATTAAATTTTGCTGGATAACGATGTAGCGTTAATAAAATAGATTTGTCGCCCATTTCATCAAAAAGAATTTTTGGATTTTGATAAAAATATAAATCAGCATCAACATAAGTACAACTAGGTACATTGTAATTTTTAATGACGTGCAAAATTGTTGATGATGTTGATGTCCAACAATACTCTGCTTTTGACCTACCTAATTTTACAGCAAGCAACTTTTCGTCTTCAAATTCTTTTAATGAAATAATAGTTGCATGTTTAAAATTGAGTTTCTTTAAAATATGATAACTGGCATCATCAAAAGCAAAAATATATAAGTGAAATTTATCACATACTTTTTCTAACGACTGATACATGGCGATACCGCGGGTTAAATAAAAAGAATCAAATAGGGTACAAAAATTAAACATCCAAAAAAATTAAAACTTGTTCATTATTTCGACTACTTTATTTACATCACTTTCTGTATGAAAAAAAGAGATTGGTAAACTTAAAGTAGTAGCATGTATTTTTTCACTTATTGGAAAATTATAGTTATCCAACTTGCCTTGTAGTGCTTTTTGCTTACTGGGAGAAACAGGGTAATGTATTTCTGTTTTTATATCATATTTTAATAAATACTC
>JBIKOX010000226.1:0-4471 GCA_044357775.1 Bacteroidia bacterium
ACTCTTTTAATGCATCGCGTTTATCGCAACGAATATTAAAAATATGATACACATCAAAATAATCTTTATCAACCACTGGTTTAATAAAATCTGATTTAAGATTATTTAAGTAAATATCCGCCAATTTTCGTTTATGATTATTAATGTCATCTAATCGTTTCAGTTTAACTGAAAGAAAAGCTGCCTGCGTTTCATCCAAACGAGAATTGTAACCAACTACCTCATTATAATATTTAACGTCCGAGCCGTAATTTCTTAACCTACGAATAATTTTATCCAAAGAAACATCATTACAAACAACAGCACCAGCATCGCCTAATGCGCCTAAATTTTTTGTAGGATAAAAACTAAATGCCCCAAATTCGCCAAACGTTCCTGTATGTTTTCCTTTATATGTTGCTCCGTGCGACTGCGCACAATCTTCAATTAACTTTAAATTGTATTTTTTACAAATTTCTATTATTGGATCCATATCACATGATTTACCATATAAATGAACAACCACAATTGCTTTTGTTTTACTTGTAATAGCAGCTTCTATTTTACTTGGATCAATATTATATGTATCAATTGATGGTTCAACAAAAACAGGTTTCATATTATTTTGCATAACACTTAAAATAGTAGCAATATAAGTGTTAGAAGGAACTATAATCTCACTTCCCTGATCAAAATTAAAAGCTGCAATGGATAATGTTATTGCATCTAAACCAGATGCCAAACCAATACAATGAGTTGATTTATTATAATTAGCAAACTCCTCTTCAAAGTTTTTGACACTTTGCCCTAAAATATACCAACCAGAATTCATTACCTTTTGAAAGGCATTTGAGTATTCTTCAAAAAAAGGAGCATTCAATAATGCTAAACTTTCGTACTCTATCATGTTACATTATTTATAGTTTTCGTATATATAATCACTTTCTTCAAATTGTTCAGAGGCCAAAACCATTAAAATGGCATTTGATGCCAATCCTGAGGCTCCAAAATCAAGCATTTATCCGGGGAATCAAGTACAAACCCTTTTTCAACACTATTATCATTATTAAAAATAGTACAACTTCCTTGTATACAAATTGCTGCCTGAATTGTTTTGAAATGCCTGTGACCTCCTCGCACCGAGTCATCTGCACCATAAATATAGAATATTCTTTTTATAGCAAAGGGAATTACCTTTTCAATAACAGTTAAGTTACCTCTTTTATCGGTAAATGTTTTTAAACTAATGGAATATGCCATAAATTATGTTTTGTTCGAAATTAATAAAAAATACTATTGCTTTAGCTTAAAAAAGAACGCTTTATACGCTGCATTATTAACATGTATTGCTTCTTCTAATTCTGTATCAAAAATTAATTCATATTCCTTCAAAAATGCATTTTTAACGTTTTCTTGATTTAATAGCCAGCATGGATACTTAGCATCATAAATATTCCTTTGTACTTTCTGAATTGTAATACGATCTTGTCCTTCTATTAATAAAGGTGTTCGATCAATTACAACATATTGAATTTTTTTAGATTTCAAAAATGCAATCAACTCGTATGGTTTTTCAATATATTGAATTACCGATGAAAGTAGCAACACATTAACCTGCTGTTCCGCTAAACAAGTTTCTATATCATAGTAGAAATGTAAATAGTCATCAGAAAAACACTTTTTCCCTTCGGTTACAAAATGTTTTTGTTCAACTATAGACCAATGAAATTCTTGAGCTTCTTTGAAAAAGGTTCTATTTTGGAAATAACTGCTACCTAAGGAACCACCAAAATCCAATACGTTCAATTTGTTACCACTCCTCAAAGCAACGTAAAACAAAGCTGACAACAATGGAAATGAATAATGTACTTTATCAAAAATCACAGAATCCCTCTCATATAAAGCTTCGCCGTTTTTCACCTTTAATAAAGAGTCTTTCACTTTATTAATTATAATATCACTATCATAGCCTGAGCATTTTTTAGATGCTTCTTCCCAATTAGAATATGTGCTACTCCATCCATAAAAAAAATGAGTTATCCAATTTAAAAAAATAGGAGGAACAACTAATTTTATATTAGACTTTAATTTTGACAAATTTTAATTTACTATTTATTTTTACTTTTTAATTCAAAAATTATTTTTTCATGCAAAGCGGCTGCCCTTTTTTCAATCGTATGATTCTTCAATGTTCTTTGTTGTCCTGCTAATGCAATTTTTTCACGCTCTTTCGGATTATCAAATAGCCATTTAACTTTTGCTATACATTCTTCAGCAGTTCTATAGGTTACAATTTCTTTATCCGGTATAAATAAATCAGAAATATTGCCTTTCATATCAGTAACCAAACAACTCCCAATTCCTGTAGCTTCAAATAAACGTATATTTCCAGCACATTTTTCAGCAACTTCACCATGAATATTAAAGGTGATTTTTGCTTTTGATAATAATTGATACATTTCAAAACCGAATACTGGAGGCTTTGAACTTTTGACTAATTGTTGAGAGTAAAATTTAATTGGCACATCACCATACGATTTATTTTTCCTTAAAACTGAAATAACATCAATTAAAAAACCTAAACCAAAAGTTTTTAAAATATTAATTATTGAATAAAATACTTTTTTCAATAGTACTTTCTTAAAAGATTCTAAATTGCAGTATAAATCCATTTTAATTCCTGAAGTCAACATTTTTTCAATGTATTCAATCCTACTATTATGAAATCCAGATCCTGTATATAAAGATCCGGAAAATAAAAAATCCACATCTTGAAATTTATTATCCACATTAATCGTATCTAAAATAGTGTTATCAAAACCATGATATAATAAATGAGTATTAATACCCATTGCTTCCAATTCATTTTTAAAACAAGGTATACATGTAAAAATGACATCAAATAACTTAAATTTGGCTGCCATTTCAGAATTGTATGGGGCACAAATATGACCAATTAAAAGTTTAACACTAGGCACATTTTCTAACAAAATTCTTTTCCATTCATCATCAATAAAAGAGAAATCATCAATCCAAACCACATTAGGCTTATAAATTTTCAGTTGTTCCAATATCAAATTTTGTTTGGAGATATTTTGAGGTAAATTATTTTCCTTCCTCCATGTGTCCTGAAGCGCATCGGCATTCGAAATAATATCAAATGCTTGCACTCCTTCAATTTTATTTAAGTTTTTTGAATATGAACTTGCCGATTCAAATGAATCACTCGTTATTAAACGATACTGCTCCTCATAATTTTTAGATAAAATATCAAAATTATTAGAATAATATTTTTTTAAATATTGAGGGTAATAATTAGTAACTCTTATAAAACGATAAGACATAGCAGCTTTTACTAAAATTAAAAATGTTTCTCACGAAGAACAAAAATACCTAAAAAAATAAATACTAATATTCCGCCTGTAATAAAACAACCAAACAAGGGTGCGCTCAGTATCATATAAATATAGCTAAAAAATAATCCATAATAACCTACATGTAATTTCATAGAATTAAATACACTAAACAATAAGGCAAATACTATAGAAAATAATCCAACTCCAAAATAACCCAAGTTCATAAAACCATCAGATACAATACCATTATTAGCATAAGCATCTGTGGTATTTAAATACACTTTTGAAATTAAAAAACCAACGGGCATATCATATGGGCTATGAAAAAAACGATTAAAAAAATGACTTTCGGCAAAGAAAAAAGGTTTTCCATCAAAAAAATCGAAATACCATTGCGTTAATAAAGCAGGAATAAATAAAAAACGATTTACAAAAGTACCAGAAAAAATTGGTTTAGTGGCTTTTATCATTCCATAATCAATAAGAGGAAACAATAGAAATAATAAAATAGTAAATAAAAAAAAGTAAGAAATTTTTGACACGTAATCTTTTCCAACATAATAAAAATAAAGAAGAATAATAGAGGTAAAATAAACAAATTTATTCCCGGAAATAACAAAAAGATAAATAAGAATTATAAAATATAGAAGAGTAAATAAAGGTTTCTTTCTAATCATAAAAAAGATTAAACCCACTGGCAATATTGTTTTAACAGCGAAGTGATAAAAATAATTTACAACGCCAGTCGCCTTTAATGAAAACAATTCACGCGTTTCATAAATATTTTTTAGTAAAAGTGTTTTTAGATAGATTTCCGTTTTAAAGGTTAATATTATTGGAATAATAATAAAAAGCGAAGTCAACAACAATATAATACTTGAATACTTTTCCGGAACAACAAATGAAGGAAGTTTTATTTTTACAAAAGCACTTAACACAAAAGTGAATACGAAAAATAAGTTTGATAAAAAAGGTGCATAATTACCATTTGCGTTTGAAAAAAGAATGGCATTTGGTATATAGAAAAAAAACACAAGCAATAAATAAATAGAATAAAGGAATTTGTTTTTATTATACATGATAAAAGATAAATAGAGTAGAAAAATAAAACCGATTTTGGAAATACTATATTTTAG
>JBIKOX010000145.1:0-7914 GCA_044357775.1 Bacteroidia bacterium
AAGAAAGCAGAGGTAGTTATTGCTACCCTGTTTTCAAAGGAAAATATTTAAGACTAAACAACTATTTATTCTTTCTGGGCGTATTATTAATCATAGGAGGATTTTCGTTCAATCCCTAACGCAAACTTCCACAAGTTTGATGTATAAATTCCAAATAAAAATTAATTAGCGTGAAGGATGCAAGCAAAAATCCTTTTGCCTGCCTCTTGCAAAAGATTGTAGCGACAGCCTGACCCCGCTGCCTCTTTGCGGGGACACGCCCTAAAAGCTCAAATGTTTATTATTATCAATTGGCAAATCCTTAATAAACACTTACCTTCAATCCATAAAACACAACAAATGAACAGACATTATTTATCGGAAGATTTTAGAATTAGTAATTGGGAAAACCTACAACCCATTTTAGATGAATTAAAAAACAGAACAATAAATTCGGTTACTGAATTAAAACAGTGGATGAAAGATTACAGCGAAGTTGAAGCTGTAATTAATGAAGACGGAGCTTGGCGTTATATTAAAATGACTTGTAACACGCAAAATGAAGAACTACAAGAATCGTTTAACTATTTTGTAACCGAAATTGAACCTCATATATCGCCCTATACAAATGATTTAAATAAAAAATTAATTGATTGTGCATTTATTGAGGAGTTAGAAAAAGAAACCTACTTTGTTTATGTGCGCGGCGTTAAAAAAAGTATTGAATTGTATCGTGAAGAAAACATTGAACTTCAAACAGAACTGCGCCAAAAAGAACAAGAGTACGGAAATATTTCGGCAGCACAAACCATTACTTATAATGGCGAAGAAATGACTTTACAAAAAGCCGCTACCTTTTTTAAAAATAATGATAGAGCATTACGCGAAACTATTTATCACAATATACAAGCACGCAGAGCGCAAGATGAAACAGCCTTGAATGAATTATATAATGAACTAATTGCTTTGCGTCATCAAATTGCATTAAACACTGGCTTTGCAAATTACAGAGATTACAAACACGAAGAGTTAGGCCGCTTTGATTATAGTGTTCAGGATTGTTATAATTTTCAGGATGCGATACAACAACATATTGTGCCTTTGGTAAAACAAAATGAACAAGCCCGCAAGGATGCTTTAAAATTAGACGTTTACAGGCCTTGGGATAAAGATGTGGATGCAGAAGGCAAAGAACCATTAAAACCTTTTACTACTGGTGCCGATTTAGCAGCCAAAACCATTACTTGTTTTAACACGATTGATCCTTATTTTGCAGAGTTTATTACTACGATGCAACACATGCAACGTTTAGATTTAGAATCGCGCATTGGCAAAGCCCCGGGCGGTTATAATTATCCGTTAATGGAAACCGATGTGCCTTTTATTTTTATGAATGCGGTTGGCTTACATCGTGACATGGTAACTATGGTGCACGAGGGTGGACATGCCGTGCACGCTTTTTTAGCTGCCGACTTAGAGTTAACAGAATTTAAAAGTACACCAAGCGAAGTTGCTGAGCTAGCAAGTATGAGCATGGAATTAATTAGCATGGAACATTGGGAACCATTTTTTCCGAATGTGGATGATTTAAAACGGGCAAAAAAAGAACAATTAAACGATGTATTAAAAGGTTTACCTTGGATTGCATCCATTGATAAATTTCAACATTGGATTTATACAAACCCAAAACATACATTAGCAGAACGTTATGCCTGCTGGATGCAAATTAGTAAAGATTTTGGAACTGGTGTTGTTGATTATAAAGGCTTAGAAACTAATTTACAACGCTCATGGCAAGCTCAATTACATTTATTTGAAGTGCCTTTTTATTATATCGAATATGGTATGGCGCAGTTAGGTGCCATTGCAGTTTGGCGCAACTATAAACAAAATCCAAAACAGGCGTTGGATAATTACAAGAAAGCGTTATCGTTAGGCTATTTAAAAACGATTCCTGAATTGTATAAAGCTGCGGGAATTAAATTTGATTTTAGTCCGGCTTACGTAAAGGAATTGGCGGACTTTGTTAAGATGGAATACGAGGCGTTGTAGTTTTATTTTTTTTATTTGGGCGTGTCCGCCTGCTGGCGGACCGGGCTTTTGCTGCAATCTTTTTTTTACAAAAAAAGGATTTACGCGACAATCCCTCACGCAGATAATTTGCAAATTCAAAATTAAATTTAGGAATTAGATAACAAGTAATTCAGTCACTTCGAGTGCGAGGTACGAGCTTATCGAGAAGTGTTTTGATTATGAGTTCTCGATAAATTTTTGCAAGAGGCAGGCAAAAACACTCTAACTGACATCTAACAAAAAAAAGAAGCTACCTTTTTGAGGTAACTTCTTTTTATAAAATTATTCGTCATTCCGAGCTTGACTCGGAATCTGAACTCTGATTAAATTATATAGATGCTGAATCAAGTTCAGCATGACCCACTAATTCAGTATGACTTGTTATTTTAACAAAACATAAAAACCTACTGCAATACAATTTTTCGGGTTTCGATGGTAACGCCCTGCGCATTAATGAGGTTAACAAAATAAATACCATTGCCACCCCAAGTGCTCATATCCACATAAAATTGTTGTTGTGTAATGGCAGACTGAAATACTTGTTGCCCCAATGCATTACTAATTTTTAGTTGATGCCCAGTTAAATTAGCCAAGTTGCCATTATCAATCGTAATATGATCGTTAGTTGGGTTTGGCCATATTTTAATAGTGTTTTGGTAGGTTACTGGGTTAAACCCTGTAAGGTTAGTATTAATTAAAAGTGTATCAGTAACCGTAATGGTCTGGTAGCAAATATTACCATTGTATAAATTTGTAATTTCGCTTTGGGTTAAAGCGCGATTCCAAATACCGATGTCGTCTAAAATACCAATTAAATTTTGTCCTGTAAAATAACCTGATGTGCCAAAAAATAAAGGATCAGAGGTATATTGTATTATACCGCTGAAATTACTATTAGAAGTTAACTGCCCATTTACATAAAACTTTATTGAATTTCCATCAAATGAACCTGTTAGCATATTCCATGAACCTAATGTTATAGTATTTGTATTTATTGTCGTCTGTTGAGTTCCATTTGTAGTAGTAACCAAATTATACACCTCAGAAGTATTTTGTCCAAATACTGAACCGCCGTATTCAATAATTGCATAAGAATTAGTATTATTGCTTGCAATTCTTTTTGACATAATTTGATTCCACATTGTTGCTCCTGAAATAAAAACCCATGCATTAAGGGTAAAATTTTGTGGTCGAAGATTAATAGCGTCTTGAACTATAATATTTACGCCATTATTTCCGTTAAAACTATATGCGCTATTCGCATTCCCAAACCTATCAGCAGTTAAGGTTGCTCCATTCACAGTTCCATCATTGGTATTAATACTTTCGTCGGTAGCGTTACCATTAAATGGCCACCAGCCAACTAACCCATTACTTGGCACATAATTAGGAACTGTTTGTGCCAAGCTTGTTACAGCAAATCCGGCAATGGCCAGAGCTGTTAAGAGTACACTTTTTTTAATCATAGTATAATTTGTTTTATACTACTCTGCCCCGCAGCAGCGGTTAGTTTAAATAAATCAGCGTGGGACAGTTGCAATTACTTGATCTAGAGGGAGTCGAAGCCCTGTGAAACAAAGTAAAGCAACGCCCACGCTTTACCGTGAGCGTTACGCTTAAACTTCCCTGTTTCACTTGAATTTTCGACTTTTCTAGATCAGGATGGTTAGCAAACGCTAATGTTTTATTTTAAATAAAATACTTTATGTCATGTTTAATGTTTAAATGCTAATCAAATATACTTTTTTTTAAATACAATTTTATGGGGTTTTAAAGTGCTTTTTTTGCAAACTATAAATTGAGAATTTATATTAATTTACTAAGCCCGTTTCTTCGCCCAATCTGTAAGCTCTTCTTTCTAGTTCTTTACCTTTATCATCGTACCAAAACCAAAGGCTATCTTGTTCATCTTGTTTATACCATCCCGAAAATTTTAATTTTCCGTTTGGAT
This sequence comes from Bacteroidia bacterium, assembly GCA_044357775.1. GTDB lineage: Bacteria > Bacteroidota > Bacteroidia > B-17B0 > Aurantibacillaceae > UBA4416. Next base: position 4,004 of record JBIKOX010000145.1, read on the forward strand.
GATACACCATCGTTGAGCCATTTTTTTTCCCCTTATCATAAAAGCATTCGCTCCATTTAATGCCATTTTCGTAAAAGGCCATCCATTGTCCGTGGCGTTTTCCAAATCTAAAAAAACCATTAAATTTTATAATGCCATTTGGGTATTTATCTACATAGTCGCCTGTGTAATCACTATCTGGCGGCGCTATTAAATACTTACTAAGTTCGTTGGCTAATTTGTTGCTTGCAGCAACTTTATTTAACGAATCCTTATTTACTTTCTCCGAATTTTCTGTAGTATTATTGTTACAACTTGAAATTAATAGAGCCAAGCTCAAAAAAATACACGATATTAAAACTAGTGGTTTCATTTTTATTTTTTTCTTTCGATGGAATAATTTACTAATAGAATTAAACTTTGTTTTGAAGCATTATCAGGAACAGATTCAAGATTGGCAAGCGCTTTATCTTTATACTCATGCATTATTTTTTCTGCATAGGTAATGCCGCCTTTTTCTATCACAAAATTAATGACTTCAGAAACTTTTTTAGGATCGTTGTTATGATTTTTAACGATGTTTATTATTTTTCTTTTTTCTAACCAGGTACAATTGTTTAACGCATAAATTAATGGAAGCGTCATTTTCTTTTCTTTAATATCAATCCCTGTTGGTTTACCAATAGAAGTATCATCTCCAAAATCAAACAAATCATCTTTTATTTGAAAAGCAATACCTGTATTGATTCCAAACTCTTTAAATTGTTGTATTAATTTTTCGTCAGATGTAACGGAGGCAACACCTGCAGCGCAACATGCGGCAATTAATGTAGCTGTTTTTTTAGTAATAATTTCAAAGTAAATTTCTTCAGAAATATCGAGTTTTCTGGCTTTTTCAATTTGCAGTAATTCGCCTTCGCTCATTTCGCGCACCGCATTGCTAACAATTTTCAATAAATGAAAATCATTATTATCCAATGATAAAAGCAAACCACTCGACAATAAAAAATCTCCAATTAAAACGGCAATTTTATTTTTCCATAATGCGTTTACACTAAAAAATCCTCTGCGCTCGTTACTATCATCCACTACATCATCGTGCACTAACGTTGCAGTGTGCAAAAGCTCAATTAAAGAAGCTGCTCTGTAAGTACTTTCATTAATTTGCCCAGCGCTAGTGGCGCTTAAAAAAACAAACATTGGCCGTATTTGCTTGCCTTTGCGTTTTACAATGTAGTTGGTTATTTTATCCAATAGTGGCACATTGCTTTTCATAGATTGTTTGAATTTAATTTCAAACTCATCCATGTGTTTGCTTATTGGCGCTTTTATTTGATCTACGATGTTTCCCACTTAAAATTGTAGTGTAAATATATGCTTTATTACACAAAATTGTTAGTAAACTCATTTCAAACTACACTCTATAATCAATTCAAAATAATCTGTTTTTTTTAGCAATTCTATTCTAAAATCATTTGGGCGTTACCCGCTAAAAAGCGGGTCAGGCTTTTGTTTCAATCTTTTTGCAAAGAACAGGCAAAAAGGATTTACACGGCAATCCTTAACGCGCAATTAAAAACAAACGACAAAAAAAATCCCTCCGCCTATAATCAATTCAAAATGGTCTATTTTTTTTAACAAATCTATTCTAAAATCATTTGGGTCTTACCCGCCAAAAATCGGGTCAGGCTTTTGTTTCAATCTTTTTGCAAAGAACAGGCAAAAAGGATTTACACGGCAATCCTTAACGCGCGCTTAAAAACAAACGACAAAAAAAATCCCTCCGCCAGTTGGCGAAAGGATTTTGAGCAATTTTAAAAGTTTAACCCTTAATTATTCCCTAGTCAATTGCTTTATCTTAATTTAAACTAATTGCAGGAATTTTTCCTTCCTGAATTAATACTAAAGTTTTCTTTTTATGATCTTCAAAACTACCAAAAGCCAATGCATCTAACATTTCTGTACGAGACATGTTTGGATTTCCAAATTGTTTTTTAATGTCTTCAGAACAACGATCTACGTATTTTTCAAATTTATTAGGAGCCCATAAATAATCTTTCTTTATAGCTTCTTTTTCAATTTTAAATTCCTCTGGTAAACCACCTTCAATTTTAGATTTAATATCTAAACCTTCGTATGTTTTTGGTAATTGACGATTGTCAAATAAAAATGGCTTCGAAATCATGATCACATGTTTCTTACGCTTTGGGTCAATCATTGATAAACCTTCAATTCTTAATCCCTTTTTTTTAAGAGAACCGAATTTGGTTTCAAAGTTTTTTAAAATCTCAAACATTGGTACAATAGTTACAGTTATTAACAAAGTTAACCCTTAAATTGTTAATAACCTAACTTATTAGACGAACAATACGTATTTTACCTATAAATATTTGTTCAAATAATGTTTATTTGATGTTAATTATCTGTTATTTATTTGTGTAAAAGATATTTAACATATTGATAATGAATAATTTAATATAAAATAAAGTACTTGTTAAAAACTAAAAAATAGGTGTTATTCTAAAGTGCTTTTTTTGCACCAAAATCTAAAATACTGTCTATGAATTTATAAGGTTTATAACCATTTATTGCAGCTTGATGATAAATGCAAGTTGCCGGCGTCATACCGGGTAGCGAATTTACTTCAATAAAAACAACTTCAATATGATTTAAATCAAAAATTCGAACAAATGCATCAATACGGCAATAGCCTATAATATTTAAAACTTTTGCAGCAGCTCCCAAGATTTCTTTTACTTTATTAGAAATAATTTGTCGTTCTTTTTCGTCTCTTGAATATCTTGCTGGAGTAATATTTTGCCCTTGACCTGCTAAAAACTTTTCTTCTAAACTCAAAATATCACCTTCTGCTAATGCTTCTGATGCCTCAAACACTTCATACTCAATTTCCCCTTTTGCATTTATGTGAGTGAGCATACCGCCCGTAATTTCTAAAAAATGTTTAGCATTATTTTTACTGATTAACTCTTCTACAAGAAGTACTTGTTTTTGCGGAAATTCTTCTTTTGCTTTTATATTTAAAGTTTCTGCAGCCTTACTATCAAATTCTTCAGTTGGTCTAAATATTAACGTGGCGAACGCTTCAAATTCTTCAAAGTTTTTAATTTTTTTAACTGCGCTACTACAACCATCATCCACTGGTTTAGCAATGAACGGATACACATATTCATTTTGTAACGACTGTTTAATTTTTTCCTTATTGTTTTTCCAATCTTCTTTTGTAATTAAACAATGTTTAGCTGCTAAAAAACCATGTTGCATTAAAATTTCGTTCGTTCTATACTTATCAATTGTGATAGATGAACTTTCTTTTCCTGAACCATTATAAGTTAATCCCACTTTTTCTAATTGTACTTGTATAGCTCCATCTTCTCCTGGTCTGCCATGCAATGCAATAAAAACTTGTTTAACCTCTTTCGCTAAATCTGAATACGTTAATTGCCTTGGTTCAATTAAATTATTTGGAGAACCATATTTATCCGTAATCGTTTTACATTCGGCAATAATTTGTTTTACAACCGGATGGACTTTCCAATTATTTACTTTGTCTTTAATATCATCGGCATTGTCTTTTAATAATGCATTGATAGGAATTTTATACATTAAATGGTGTTCATTATCACCCGTTAAAAATACCGGTATCGGAAGGTACTTTTCTGAGGAAGCTAATTTTTCAAAAATGTTTCTGCCGCTCTCCACTGAAATGTGGCGCTCTGAGGAATAGCCGCCTAAAACAACCGCTACAGGAATTTTAGAATGAACTGCATTTTTTTCGTTATGTAAAAATAAATCTAATTTGTTTAATAACGGTTCGTAAACTGCGGCTCCTTTGCTATTTTTAATACGTTTGCTGAATGAAGTGCGAATGATATAGGTTAAAAATTGAGAAGGTGTTAATCCAATTTCTGCTG